>CAZUWC010000347.1:0-2695 GCA_964623935.1 uncultured Halobacteriales archaeon | reverse complement strand
TCCTCCTCGTACATCCCGGCGGCGTGGATCGAGGAGGCAAAGACGAAGTCCTCGACGCCAGCGTCGGCCGCGGCCTCCAGGACGTTGTGGGTCCCGACGAGGTTGCTCTCCCGGACCTGGTCCCAGGTGCCGTCGGTGGTCGGGTAGGCCGCCAGGTGGACGACCGCGTCCTGGCCGTCGAAGGCCGGCCGGATCGCGTCGTAGTCGCTCACGTCGGCGACGTGTGTCTCGTAGTCGGGGTGGTCCTCGCGGTCGAGGTACGTCAGCTCGTAGTCCGGGTCGTCGGCCAGGTGCAGCTTCAGCCCCTCGCCGACGCGCCCGTGTGCGCCAGTAATCAGCACTCGCATACCCCCCCGTTGGGTCGAACCGTGTATGAAGGAATCGAAGGCCAACCGACGGACCGGCGATTTCGCCCATCCGGCGAGGGTCCGGGCGGTCCCGGCACCCGCTACAGCGACTCGAACCGCTCGCGGAACGTCGCGGCACCGTCCTCCAGGTAGGTGAGGTCGTCGCCGGCGACCATGAAGTCGACACCCCACTCCCACCGGCGCTCGACGGCCGCGGGCGTCCCTGCGATGGTGCCGACCGGGACGCCGGCCCCGTCTCCGGCAGCCACGACGCGGTCGACGGCCGCGCGGAACCGCTCGCTCTCGAACTCGCCGAACGCGCCGATACGCGCCGAGAGGTCGGCGGGACCGACGAACAGCGCGTCGAGTCCGTCGATGGCGGCGATGTCCTCGACGTCGTCGAGCGCGCCCGCCGTCTCGACCTGGACCATCGTCACGACCGCGGGCTCGTCGCCGCGCACGTCCGCAGCCAGCGTCTCGCCGTAGCCCGAGGAGCGCCGGCCGGCGACCCCCCGGACACCAGCCGGCGGGTAGCGGGTCGCCCGGACGGCCTCCTCGGCCTCCGCGAGGGACTCGCTCTGTGGGACGATGACGCCGGCGGGTCCCAGGTCCAGGACGCGGCGGATCTGGGTCCGGTCGGCCGAACTCACCCGGACGACGGGCGCCGCACCGTCGGCAGCGTCGATTGCCCGGACGCAGGCCGCGACGTCCTCGAGCGTGTTCTCGGAGTGTTCGCCGTCGATGGCTACGAAGTCGAAGCCGGCGTCGGCCAGCAGTTCCGCGACGACGGGGTGGCCGACGACGGCCCACGCGCCGACCGCTCTCGACCCGCCCCGGATCGCGCGTGCGAACGCCTCGTGGGAGTGCATGGGGGCGACTCCACGGGCGGCGGCAAAATGTGCTCCGCTTACGCCTCGGCTTCGGCTTCGGCGGCCTCTGTGTCGCCCTCGGCCTCGGCGTCCCCGGCGTCCTCGAGGGCGCTCCGGAGTTGCGGGACCGTGCTGGTCAGGTCGCTCACTCCCTCGCGGGCCTCCTCGATGTCGGCGACGAGGTCCTCGACGGCCTCGATCTCCTCTGCGAGGTCCCCGGCGTCCTCGAATGCGTCGGCGCGTTCGCCCATCGTGTACCACTTCTTGGCGTCGCGGAGGTGCTCGGCGGCGTCGCCGACGTCCAGCGCCGTCCGGAGGCCGTTGAGCACACCCAGCGTGTTCTCGGCGTCGACGTCCCAGACGGCGTCGGCCTCGGGGAGCGACTCGCGGGCGGCCGCCAGCGACTCCTCGACGTCCGCGCGCATCTCGCTCGCGGCCTCGCCGAAGAGGTCGTCGTCGTCGAGTGTTGCTTGACTCATACCCCAACGTTCGGTTCGGAGGGGATTAAAAACCCGCCTGAAAGTGAAAGTGAAACCTACGCCCCGGGCTCCCGGACCGACGTCACGCGCATCAGCGGGTAGCCCTCCTCCAGTTCCATCCGGGCGACGACCTCCCGGCCCCCGTAGCCGACGACCACCTCGACGTCGAGGAACTCCCCGGTGAGTTCGGTGTAGGTGGCCGGCCCGTCCTCGATTGCCGCCCGGAGGGCGTCCTCGCGGACGTCGACGGTCACGGACTCGCAGTGTGGCTGGTTCTCGATGGCTGCCTCGATGGCAGTCGCGAGCGAGTCGGCACTCGCGGGGCTGACGGGCGTGCCCGCGAACTGGTGGTACAGCGAGCCGAACTTCACGCCGGCCTCGAAACACGCCACCTCGCTGTCTGTCGGGTCGCTCATGGGTGTTCCTCCGGGGGCCGGGTATGTATGCTTCGCGTGTCCGTGGAGAAATCGATAGGTAAGAATCATATTTGAAATGGTCTGCAAGATGGAGGGCGCGAATGCAGCAGTTATACCGGTGGACGTAAGCAATGATACATTCAGCCCGGTACAGAGAAGGGCCGAGAAGTATCAAACGTTACGTCCACCGGTATACTTGACTCGTGGTGTGACTTGCACGTCACCGTCGCTGGTAACAGTTACCTCACGGCCCTCGTATTCGAAAGTCACGCGCACAGTCCCGGACGCCAAGAGTCGCCCCAAGGCGTCGGGATCAACGGCGTCCGCAAGCGGGGGCGAGAGTTCTGCAGGTGAGACATCTTCCGCGCTGGCAAGTGCTTCGATAACCTGAGTGAGGGAGCCTTCCATACAGGTCAAAAAAACGGCATGGCCTTATACACCATGCCAAATTACATGAATGCTGTCTGGTCACGGTGCCGTTGGGAGATCACGCTTGACTGTTTGGACGGTGTTGAGTAGGGGGACAGTTTCCTCGAATACTGGCCCTCGGTGGATGACATCCCGAGAACGGTGCCAGTCGATGA
>CAZUWC010000346.1:0-2696 GCA_964623935.1 uncultured Halobacteriales archaeon | reverse complement strand
TCCCCCCACTCCTCGCGTGCTCGCTCGCGTTCGTCTCGCATCTGTTCCGGGATGTCGGTGTCAGCGAGCGCACCATCACCGTCCAGGTAGGGATGGGTGTCGGCGTCGTCTGCTCGCCACCAGAGCACGACGCGGCCGGACTTGCGTCGCTCGACCAGTCCCCGGTCGACCAACTCCGTCAGTCGGTTGCGCGCGACCTCTCGCGAGCAGTCCAGCACCGCGACGACATCCGACGTCGTGATCGTCGGTCCGGCGACGGACTCGAACACGTCCAGAACGTCCTCGGCGGTCACCTCCGAGACGTACCGTCCGTGCTCGTCCCGCGACCGGGAGTCCTCCGAGTCACTGCTCATACCGAGCGTTCGTCCCGGTATCGGTTAAACCCTATTGGTGGTACGGGAGTCGCGTCAGTGGGTCCTCTGGAGAGATAGACACATTCGGACGGTCAGAGCTTCTCTGCCGACCGGGCCTGCTCGGCGCGGCGCTCGGCCTGGTCGAGTCGTCGCTCGGTCGCCCGGCCGATGTCCTCGGGAACCGCACCCTGTCCACGCGCGTCGGCGAGGCGCTGGGTCACCGTGGCGAGTCGCTCGGCGACCCGCCCGAGCGCTTCGTCGGCCTGGCCCCGGTCTTTTTCCTCGGCACGCTGCTGTGCCCGCCGGGCCGCGTCGGTCACTGCCTCCAGGGCCCGCACCAGCCCCCGGGCCGCGTTCGCCGGACCGCCCTGCTGGCCACCGCCGGGCTGGTCGTCGTCTCCGTCGTCGTCCAGGTCGACGTCCGCGGCGTCGGCGACGGCCACCCGCGTCTCCTCGGTCACGTCGACGAGAAACGCGGCCAGGGACGCCTTCCCCGTCCGGGGCTCGTCGATGCGGAGGCGGCCGCCGCCCTCGTCGTCGTCATCGTCGTCACCGCCTCCGACTTCGCTCACACCAGTACCCGTCCGGACGCCGGGATTGACGCGGAACGCGCCCACCTCGTCGTCGGCGTCACGGAGTTCGGTCGTGAAGGCGCCGCCATCGTGGACGTAGACCGCGTCCGGGCCCTCGAGGGGCGCGTCGTAGAGGCGGCCGGCGAAGTCGTCCTCGACGGCGAGGGCGGCCAGGTCGCTGTCGGCCTCCCCGGGGTCGACTTCGAGTTTCCGGGCGCGCTCGCGGGCGACCAGCGGGATCTCCCCGTCGACGCCGGCCACCGCGGGGCCCTCCTCGTCGACCGCGACGGTCTCGCTGTGGGGCGCGACGCCGGCGCCGTTGACCGTCAGCCGGTGCTCGCCCGCAGGGACGTCCTGAATGGCGGCGACGCCGCCGAAGGTGGGGACCGCCTCGGGGTCGCTCTCCAGCAGCGCGACCGACTCGACGGCCGGGTCCTCGGTCGTCAGCCCCTCCTCGTCGGGGGCGTCCTCGGAGGTGACGGCGTCCCTGACCGACGTGATGACGGTGTTGACCGGCGCGGGTTCGCCGATGGCGTCGTAGCGCTCGGCGAGTGCCGCCCGGTGGTTGGGGTCAGAGATATCCGCGGCGGGGTTCTCGTAGCGGGGGCTCTGCCAGGGGACCGCAGTCGTGGTGATGTGGCCCGCGACCGCGTCCTCGGCGAAGGCGGGGACGGCGAACTGGAAGCTCAACTGCGGGCCGGCAAAGTCGGTGATGTGTTCGAGGTCACTCGCCGGCGCGAGGTCGTACGCGACGTCGGCGTCCTCGCCGTCGGCGTGGGCGAAGACGAGGCCCGTCTCCCGGGTGGGCAGGTCGGTCGGCGGCGAGGCCAGGTCGTCGAACGACGTCACCACCAGGTCGCCGTCGATCAGGTCCGACGCCTCGACGGCCGGGAGTCGCTCGTGTTCGTACAGCGGTGCGCCGTCGAGTTCGGGGACGACGAACGGGAGGCGCGCCCCCTCGTCGCGCGGGAGGCCGTAGGCAAGCGGGATCTCGGCGAGGTCCTCGATCCCCTCGATGGTGCTGTTGGTGATGTCGGCCACGAGATCGCCAGCAGGGAGCCGCTGGAACCGGTCGCGTTCCTCGTTGACCGACAGCGCACTCGAGTGCGAACCCAGTTCCGAGAGGACCCGCGGGACGTCCGTCTCGGGGTCGAGGAACTCGTTGTTGGGGACTTTCCGGGAGTGGGAACTGGCGACGTACAGTTGCGGGTCGCCCGTGTCGGTGTCGACGAAGACGTGCAACACCTCCCAGTCGTGCCAGTGGAAGTTCGCGGAGAACTGGTCGAAGGCGGAGTACAACCAGTACTGGACGGCCACCAGCGGCGACTCGGCGTAGCCGACGACGTTGTAGAAGACAGTCGGGGCCGGCGGCGCGTCGCCGGACCGGTCGGTGTAGCCCTCGAGGGCGTCGAACCCGTCGACGACCGTCTCGCCGTCGCGCTCGCTCTCGTAGGGGCGCGGGTCCGTCGGGAACCACTCCTCGTCGGCGTCGAAGTAGACGACCGGCGCGAACCGGGCGGCCAGCTCCCGTGCATCCTCGTCCGGGACGGGGGTCGTGGGGTCATCGGCGCCGCGGTCGAAGAGCCCACACCCCGCGAGCGTCGTCGCGCCGGCGCCGGCCAGCGCCCCAAGCACCGTCCGGCGGTCGACCGACTCTCCGGGTGGGACACTCACGATGGAGACAGGCCGGCCCGTGGTGGTATATGTATTGTGGCCCCGGGGCCGGGAAGCGAGCGCCCCGCTCGACTCTCGAGCCGTCACTATCGGGAGT
>CAZUWC010000345.1:0-2707 GCA_964623935.1 uncultured Halobacteriales archaeon | reverse complement strand
GTGATGTCGTCCTCGATGTTGACGTCGATGTTCTGTGGGGTCTCGCCGCCGCGCAACCCCTCGGGTGACTCCTGAACCCGGAGTTTCTGGGCGTCGACGAACTCCGACTGGTCGAAGTTGATGCGGAAGGGACCCTGGCGCTCACAGCCCTGACACTCGTGGGGTTCCTGGAAGTCACCGTCCGTCTGGGGGATGCGTGAGAGCGTCCCGCAGCGCTGGCACTCGAAGGCGGCGTCCGTGATTTTGGGGCGGACGTCGGTCGCCTTGCGGACGATGCCCTGGACGGCGATGAGTCGCCCGTGGTGGTCGTGGCGTATCTCGCGGATGTCGGTCGTCTCGGGGAGGTGCTCGACGCGGACGTGGGCCTGGCCCAGCGAGACGTCGACGGGCAGGTCGTACAAGCGGAGGGCCTCCTCGGCGTACTCCATCAACTGTCCGGGCTTGCTCCGGACGTCGTCGGCCAGATCCGGGTCGAAACGGTAGAGGTCCCCCCAGTCGACGTAGAGTGACTTCTCCTCGGTCGGGTACTGCTGGGCGAGTTCCCCGATCTCGTTGCGGTAGTTCTTCCGGAAGAACTCCTCGAACCGGTCGATGAGTTCCGTGTCGTCCGCGCGGGCCACAGTGGCCCTGAGTTAGCGGCCCATCGTTCAAGAACCTTCGCAAACGCCGGTGAAAGTGGTCGCGGGACCTGCTCGACCACCGGACGTAGAAGGTCCGGATGGCGAAACGATGGGGTGGGGTGCCTCACTTCCGGAGGACGACCACCCAGGTCACGAGGAAGAGAAAGCCCGTCGCGAGGGCGACGTTCCGCCAGGAGAACGTCGCGAGGTCGACGAAGGCCAGCCCCCGGACGACGATCAGACTGAAGACGAACGACAGCACGAGGTTCATCAGCGCGTGTACCCGGGGGTCGCCCTCGCTGTCCATGCGCCATCTGCCGGCGCCCCGCGTCTTATCCTTTGTGTGCCCGGCCGCCTCTCGGGAGGGTAGCGACTGGACTGTGCAAACGCATACGGAAACGGAGCCCCAACGGGGTGGTATGCGGTTGCAGAACCGATGGGGGACCCAGGTCGACGCGGTGCCCTTTGCGGTCGTCGTGCTCACCGGACTGGCGACCTGTTACTCGTTCGGTCCGGTCTACCTGCTGACCTTCGGCGTGGCCGTCGAGACGGCCCTCGCGGCCTCGACCGCGGCCTTCGGCGCCGTCATCGCCGGCGCCTACTACCGCCTGGTCTGGACTTATCGGCCCGAGTACCGCACCGAAGTCTCGGTCGGCGTGCGCTTTCGGCGCATCCTGCTCACGATAGCCGTCGCCGTCGGCCTGCTGGCGCTGCTGGCGTTACCGCTGCTCGTCGACCGCTTCGGGTGACCCCCGACAGTACAGCGCGTTGCCCCCTGCTCTTGGCCGGTCCATCCGGACCAACGTTCCTCTCGCGGTTGTGCGCGTTGTCCACACCGGCGGGACGCATAAGTGAGCAACCGACGAATTCGGGGTATGAGCGTACTGGACGACGACGGCACGCCGGTGACGGTCCTGTCGGGCGAACTGGGCGCCGGCAAGACGACGACGCTGAACCACCTGCTGACGAACCCGGGCGACCGGGAGATTGCGGTCCTGGTCAACGACATGGGTGCGGTCAACGTCGACGCGGAACTCGTCGAGGCGCAGGGCGAGGGCGTCACCGAACTCTCGAACGGGTGTATCTGCTGTGACCTCCGGGACGACCTCGAGGTGGCGGTCAGCCGTCTCGCCCGCACGGGCGGGTTCGACCACCTCGTCGTCGAATCGTCGGGCATCTCCGCGCCGGCACCGGTCGCGCGACTGTTCACGACCGGGCCGGCCTCGGCACCCTACCGCCTGGACACCCTCGCGACCGTCGTCGACGCGTCGACGTTCCGCGACACGCTGGCCGACGACGACGTCGTCACGACCGAGGACATCCGCCGGAAACGGCCCGGCCAGGCCGAGACCGAGGGCGAGGTCCGCCCGCTCTCGGACTTGCTGGTCTCGCAGGCCGAACACGCCAACGTCCTGCTCGTCAACAAGTGCGACCTCGCCGAGGAGGCCGACATCGAGGAGACGGAAGCACTGCTGGAGGCACTCAACCCCGACGCAGAACGTTACCGCACCACCCACGGCCAGATTGATGCCGACGCCATCCTCGATACGGGGCTGTTCGGTCCCGGGTCCCTCAGCGAGAGCGACCACCGCGAGCGGGCCATCGACCACGCCGAGGGTCACGGTGACGGTGACGGGGCCACGACGGACGCAGACGACGTACACGACCACGGCCACGAGGGCCACGTCCACGACCCGGAGTCGGCCTACGGCGTGACTTCCTTCGCGTTCCGGTCCCGGCGGCCGCTCCACCCCGGGCGGTTCCTCTCGTATCTGCGCTCGCTCCCGGACTCGGTCATCCGCTCGAAGGGACTGGCCTGGGTCGCGGGCCGGGACCACCTCGCACTGCGGTATACGGGTACGGGTGCGGTCCGGCGGGTCATCGGCTACGAGCAGTGGGTTGCGGCCATGCCCGAGGGGCGCCAGGAGTCACAGCGGCGACTCCGCCCGGACCTCCCCTGGGACGAGGAGGTTGGCGACCGGCAGACGGAACTGGTGTTCATCGGCCGCGAGATGGACGAGGCGTCGCTCCGCGAAGACTTGGCGGCCTGTGAACTTACCGACGAGGAACTGGACGCCGACCACGAT
>CAZUWC010000344.1:0-2711 GCA_964623935.1 uncultured Halobacteriales archaeon | reverse complement strand
ACTGGAAGTCGACGCCGGCCCGGCGTGCAGCCTCGGCGTCGCGCTCGGAGTCGCCGACGAACAGCGCCGCGTCCGCCCCGACGCCGAGGCCACGCAGGGCAGCGAGCAACTGCCCGGGGTCCGGTTTGACGGCGTCGACAGTGTCCCGGCCGACGATGGCGTCGACGTGGCGGTCGAGGCCGTGCATCTCCAGGGCGATGCGACAGGCCGCCTCGCAGTTGAGCGAGCAGACCGCCACGGGGGTCGAAAGCGGAAGGTCCTCGGCCAGCGGGAGATGCCGGGAGGTGCGGGCCCCCTCGCGTTCGTGCTCCACGACGACGTCCTCGACGGTGCGACTGGACACTTCGCCCTCGGCCGCCTCGAGCATGTCCCAGAGGTCCATCCCCGCGGTGTCGTGGCCGCGGGCCGAGAGCACGCCGGCGGCTTCCCGAGCCACGGCGTCCCAGTCGACGTCCAGACGGACCAGCGTGCCGTCGAGGTCGTAGACGACTGCGTCGTACTCGGCTGTCACACCCGGCCGTATGCAGGGGCCCCGCAAATGCGTGTCGACACCAGGGTCGCCCCGCACGCCGAATCGCACGGGTTTTAAACGCCGGTACCGAACCACGCGCCAAGGTCGATATCTATGGAGATGCCACGCCGGATGAACACGTACTGTCCACACTGCAACGAACACCACGAACACGAGGTCGAGAAGGTCCGCTCCGGTCGGTCATCGGGCATGAAGAAGGTCAACGACCGCCAGCGCGAGCGCCAGTCGGGCATCGGCAACGACGGGAAGTTCTCGAAGGTGCCCGGCGGCGACAAACCCACCAAGAAGACACAGCTGAAGTACCGCTGTGGCGAGTGTGGCCGGGCCCACCAGCGCGAGGGCTGGCGCGCCGGCCGCCTGGAGTTCCAGGAGTGACCATGCCGGGACAGTTCTACCGCGTCGCCTGTCCGGACTGTGAAAACGTTCAGGTCGTCTTCGGCAAGGCCGCAACCGAGGTCGCCTGCCAGGTCTGCGGGCACGCCCTGGTCCAGCCGACCGGGGGGAAGGCGGCCATCGAGGGCGAGGTCGTCGAGACCGTCGAGGCACGATGAAGTACAGCGGCTGGCCCGAACCCGGCGAACTCGTGGTCGGCCGGGTCGACGAGATCGAGGACTTCGGCGTGTTCGTGGACCTCCAGGAGTACGAGGACAAGCGCGGCCTCTGTCACATCAGCGAGGTCGCCTCCGGGTGGATCAAGAACGTCCGCGACCACGTGGGCGAGGGACAGACCGTCGTCGCCAAGGTGCTGGATGTCGACGAGAGTGCCCAGCAGATCGACCTCTCGATCAAGGACGTCAACGACCACCAGCGCAAGGAGAAAATCCAGGAGTGGAAGAACGAACAGAAGGCCGACAACTGGATGGAACTGGCCTTCGGCGAGGACATCACCGACGAGCAGTACGCGGCCGTCGCGAACGAACTGCTCGCGGAGTTCGGCTCGATGTACGCCGGCTTCGAGGCGGCGGCCATCCACGGCACGGAGGCACTCGCCGAGACCGATCTCGCGGACGACGAAATCGAGGCGCTCGTCGAGACCGCCCGCGAGAACGTCTCGGTTCCCTACGTGAACGTCACGGGCTACGTCGACCTCGAGTGCCCGGACAGCGACGGGGTCGACGTCATCAAGGAGGCCCTCGAAGCAGCCGAAGGGAACGGGGGCGTCCCGGAAGAGATCCAGCTCGAAGTGACCTACGTCGGCTCCCCGGAGTACCGCATCGAGGTCCAGGCCCCCGACTACAAGACCGCCGAGTCACACCTCGAAGAGAGCGCCGCGCGGGCCGAGACGGTCCTCGAAGACGAGGGCGGGACCGCGCGGTTCCACCGCGAGCGCAACGTCGAGGAGGAGTGACCGACTGCCGCGGTCCACACTATCCGGCACATGAAATCGGACATTCTGGTCTGTTCTGCCCGGGAGCACGAACACGAGAGACCGGTCTACACCCTCGGCGAGGCGTGTCCCGAGTGTGGAGCCGAGGCGGTCAACAGCGCGCCCGCACCGTTCAACCCGGAGGACCCCTACGGCGAGTATCGACGCGCTCTTAAGCGGCGCAAGCGCGAGTAGGGGGTATGGACGAATTCGACATCGAGGTCGTCGCCGAGCCGGACCTCTCGGAGCCGGCGTTCGTCGAGGGGTTGCCCGGTGTCGGCCACGTGGGCAAACTCGCCGCGGAACACCTCGTCGAGGAACGCGACGGGACGCTCGTGCGGCGGGTCCACTCGACGCACCTTCCCCCGCAGGTCAGCGTCGACGAAGGACTCACCCAGCTTGTGGGGGCCGAACTCCACGCCGTCGAGACCGACGGCCGGGATCTGCTCGTGCTCACCGGCGACCACCAGGCCCAGGACACGGTCGGCCACTACGGCCTCGCGGAAATCTTCCTCGACCTCGCCGAGGAACTGTGCGCCGAGCGTGTCTTCGCACTCGGCGGGGTGCCCACGGGCGAACTCATCGAGGCCTACGACGTCATCGGCGCGACGACGACGCAGGCGGGCAAAGAGGAACTCGCCGAGGCCGGCGTCGAGTTCCGCGGCGACGAACCCGCCGGCGGCATCGTCGGCGTCAGCGGCCTCCTGCTGGGGCTGGGAGAACGCCGGGGGATCGACGCGGCCTGCCTGATGGGCGAAACCAGCGGCTACCTCGTCGACCCCAAGAGCGCACAGGCCGTCCTCGAAGTCCTCC
>CAZUWC010000343.1:0-2712 GCA_964623935.1 uncultured Halobacteriales archaeon | reverse complement strand
CGCGAGTAGCCCAAACTTATACTGGCTGTCTCCGATCCCCCAGACATGGGCAAGACCAGCGAACACGACCTGGAGTGGACGGAACTCGACGGGCCGGGCATGCACGTCAGGCGCAAGCAACTCGGCGAGGCGGCGGGCGGCGAGCAACTCGGCTGTAGCCTCTACGAACTCCCGGCCGGCGAGCGGGCCTGGCCCTACCACTACCACACGGCCAACGAGGAGGCCATCTACGTCCTCTCGGGGGCGGGCACGCTGCGACTCGACGGCGAGACGACGCCGCTCGGGGCCGGCGATTACGTCGCCCTCCCGGCCGACGAGCGCGGCGCCCACCGCGTCGTCAACGACGGCGACGAGCCCCTGCGGTACCTGGTCGTCTCGACGATGGACGAACCCGACGTGACCGTCTACCCCGACTCGGAGAAGTTCGGCGTCTACGTCGGGTCCCCGCCGGGTGGCCGCGAGGCGCGCAGTCTGGAGGGGTACTACCGCACCGAGGACGACGTGGGCTACTGGGAGCGCGAGGACGAGTCGTGACCGAGCGGTTCCGCACTGTCGCCGGCCGCGGCCGGGCGGCCTTCGAGGTGCGGGGCTCCGAGTTCGTCGGCCACGTCGCGCCCGCACGGAGCGTCGACGAGGCGGAGGCGTTCGTCGAGTCCATCCGCGAGGAGTACGCCGACGCGACCCACAACGTGCCCGCCTACCGCGTCCGTGCGGCGCCACTCCGGGAGTGGGCCAGCGACGACGGCGAACCGGGCGGCAGCGCCGGCAAGCCCGCGCTGAACGTGCTCCAGCAGGAGGGCGTCGAGAACGTCGTCGCGGCCGTCACGCGCTACTTCGGCGGGACGGAACTGGGCGTGGGCGGCCTCGCCCGCGCCTACGGCCGGGCGGTCAAGGAGGCACTCTCGGAGGCTGGCACCGTCGAACGCGTCCCCCGCGAGGCGTTCTCGGTGACCGTCGACTACGACGATTCGGGGACAGTCAGGGGACTGCTGGAGTCCGCCGACGCCGAGTTCGAGGCCGACTACGGGGCCGACGTCCGCTTCGAGGTGCGCGCGCGGGTCGACGAGGCCGCCACGCTCCGGGACCGCATCCGGAGCGCCACCAGCGGCCGCGCGACGCTCGACGGCGAGTTCGACGCGTGACGTTTCGCGATACGCTCCCGTCCGCCATTGCGTGACGAGTGGGGTTCTTTTCGCCGACGTAGCCGCTCGCTATCGGGCGTATCTCCACACGAAATGAAGGGGGTTCGACGCGCGTCGATATCATACTGCCGGCTATACCGACGTGAAGATATTCGACCCGGGGGTCGAAATCACCCACGGGCGTATACCCGGCAGTATCAGCTGGTTCGGAACGCGCGGTCGCCGGCGTCGCCGAGGCCGGGGACGATGAACCCGTGGTCGTCGAGGTGGTCGTCGACGGCGCAGGTGACCAGTTCCGCCTCGGGGACCGCCTCCGCGACACGCGTCAGGCCGGGTTCGGCGCTGACCGCCGAGAGGACGAACAGGTTCTTCGGGTCGGCCGTGCCCGAGAGGACCTCCTCCAGGACGGCACACATCGTCGACCCGGTCGCGAGCATCGGGTCCGCGACGATGACGGTGTCCTCGGCGTCGATTTCGGGGAGTTTGACGTACTGGACCTCGATGGGGAAGGTGCCGTCCTCGTCCATGCCCGCCTCCTCGTTGCGGCTGGCGGAGATGACACCCTGCCTGGCGCGCGGGAACGCCTTCAGCAGCCCCTCGACGAACGGCGTCGCCGCGCGCAGGACGTTGATGATGACGACGTTGTCCATGTCCTCGATGCGCGTGCCCGTGGTCTCCGTCAGGGGTGTCTGGACCGAGACCGTCTCCGTGTCGAGGCGGCCGTCGATGAGTTCGTACCCGCAGATACGGCCCAGTTTGACGAGGCCCTTCCGGAAGGCCACCTGTTCGGTGTCGACGCTGCGCAGGTCCGTGAGCGTGTGCTGTGCGAGCGCGTGCGAGACGACCGTCGCGTGTTCGTGGTCCTCGATGGTCATGTGCGGGTCGAGGACCGGCCCCATTTTATATACCCCGGATATCGTCTCGCCAGTGGTGGTCGTCTCGACGTTTCCGGGGACAAGACGAACGCTCAGACGCCCGGCACGCCGAACGCGCCGATGCCGAGGCCGCCGATCAACAGTGCGACGACGAACGCGACGAGGGGACCGGCGAGGGGGACTGCCATACCGACCCTCCGCGCGCGACGGGCGTAAGCCTGCTGGCCCGTCGCTTCGCCCGTGTGTTCCCGCTGGAGGGACACACCGACGGTCGGGACCGACGCCGGGTCCCGGACGGCGGAGACAAGGTTTATTCAGGTCCGGACACTACCCGCCTCAACCGATGTCGTCCGGTACTGCGGACGCGAGGCCGGCGCGGGGTGAAGACGAATGACCGAGATGGAGGAGAGCGTCTCCGGATTCAAGGCACGCGGCGACTGGGTCGACGTGGTCGAGCACGGCGAGCGCATCATCCGCGCGCTCAGAGAACTGGACGAGGACGTCGACGAGGCGGCCTTAGAGGAGTTCGACGAGTGGCGGCCCAAGAGCCACGAGCGCCTCGAGGACGACGTCAACGAGAAGACCGCCGAGCAGGCCAGCGTCGAGGAGGGGAAGGGCGAACAGGAGGGCAAAGGCCCCGACGAGGACCTCCAGACGGCCGGCGAGAAACTCGCCGAGTCCTACGAGAACCTGGA
>CAZUWC010000342.1:0-2741 GCA_964623935.1 uncultured Halobacteriales archaeon | reverse complement strand
CGTGGTTTGCCAGGACGTCCACGTCGACGGCCGTGATTTCGCCGTCCTCGGTGGCGGCGACGCGCCCGGTCATGTCGTAGTCGCGGGCGAACGAGGTGGTCTGGACGTTCTCCGAGCGCTCCTCGACCCACTTGACGGGCTGTTCGAGGACGTAGGATGCCGCCGCGGCGACGACGTAGCCCGGGTAAATGGGCACCTTGTTACCGAACCCGCCGCCGACGTCGGGCGAGACGATGCGGACCTTGTGTTCGGGGATGCCCGAGACCATCGAGAACAGCGTCCGGTGGGCGTGGGGCGCCTGGGAGGTCATGTGGACGGTCATCTTCTCGTTGTCCCGGTCCCAGTCGGCCACACAGCCACAGGTCTCGATGGGTGCCGGGTGCAGGCGCTGGTAGTACATGTCCTCCTCGACGGTGACCTCGGCCGCCTCGAACGCCTCGCGGGTGGCTGCCTCGTCGCCGGTCTCCCAGGAGAAGATGTGGTTGGACTCCTGGTCGATGTCCTCGCGGACGACCGGGGCGTCCTCCGCCAGTGCCTCCTCGGCGTCGACGACGGCGTCCAGGGTGTCGTAGTTGACCTGGACTTCCTCGGCGCCGTCCCTGGCGGCGTAGCGGTCCTCGGCGATGACCGCCGCCACCTCCTGGGACTGGAACTTCACCTTGTCGCCGACCAGGACGTCCTGCGTGTCGTCCATCAGGGTCGGCATCGTCGCCAGTTCGTAGGCCGCCAGGTCCTCGGCGGTCAGCACCGCGACGACGCCCTCGACCTCCTCGGCCCGCTCGGTCTTGATGCTCCTGATTCGGGCGTGGCCGTGGGGACTGCGCACGATGTGGCAGTGCAACATCCCGTCTTTCTTGATGTCGTCGACGTAGTTGCCCTGGCCCGTGATGAAGCGGCGGTCCTCCTTTCGTTTCACCTCCTCGCCCATCCCCCCGCGGCCGTGCCCGCCGTGGGTCTCGGGGTCGGGGCCGCCGTCCTCGTCGTGTCTGTACTCCGCGTCCGGTTTCTCGGATTCGCTGCTCATTCGTTGTCACCCGTTGGATAGTCCCGATCGAGGTCGACCTCCCTGGAGACACCGCCGTCGGTCGCTGTCTCGACGCCGGCCTCCTCGTGTTCGACCGGCGAATCCGGCGGGTCCCGGCCGTTGAGCACGTCCGCTGCGTACTGGATCGACTTGACGATGTTCTGGTAGCCCGTACACCGACAGAGGTTGCCGCTGATGTTCTCCCGGATCTCGGCCTCGGTGGGGTCGTCGTTCTCCGCCAGCAGCGCCTTCCCGGCCATGATCATCCCCGGCGTGCAGTACCCACACTGCAGGCCGTGCATCTGCTTGAAGCCCTCCTGGATGGGGTGTAAGTCCGACTCGCCGGTGCCGGCCTCGGGCTGGTCTTCCATGCCCTCGACCGTGGTGACCTCGCTCCCGTCGGCCTGGACGGCAAAGAGCAGACAGGACTTGACCGCCTCGCCGTCCATGTCCACGGTACAGGCCCCGCAGTTGCCCGTATCACACCCGATGTGCGTGCCCGTCAGGTCGAGGTCCTCGCGGATGGCGTGGACCAGCAGTTTCCGGGGCTCGACGCTCAGTTGTCGCTCGGTGCCGTTTACCGTCAGTGTGATCTCTCGTTCCATCGTCAGTCGTCCCCCACCGCTCCCTCGGTTCCGTAGTTCGTCGCCGGGCCGTCGTTGGCCGCCCGCTCGGTCGCGTCGGCCAGGGCCCGCTGGGTGAGTACGCGCACCATGTTGCGCTTGTACGCGGCGCCGCCGTGTTCGTCGGACTCGGGGTTGGCGTTTTCCGCGGCGATCTCACCGGCTTCCCTGAGCAGTTCGCCGGAGGGGCGCTCGCCGACGAGGTGCTCGCCCGCCTCGGGCACGGCGACGTTCGTGATGTCCACGGCCGTGAGCGCGACGGTCGCGTCCGCGACGAGGCCGCCGTCCAGCGCCACGCGTGCCGCGACGCCGACCATCGCGTAGTCACCCACCTTCCGCTTGAGTTTGTGGTAGGCACTGCCCTCGTCGTCGCCAGATGTCGGCACCCGTACCTCCGTGATCATCTCCGTCTCCTCCAGGCTGTTCTCGTAGGGGAACAGGAAGAACTCCTCGGCCGGAATGGTCCGCCCGCCGTCGGGACCCTGTGCGACGACCTCGCCCTCGTGGGCCAGCAGGACTGTCCCCCAGTCGCCCTTGGGGTCGGACTGGGCGATCGACCCCACGACGGTCCCGCGGTTGCGGATCTGTGGGTCCGCCACGAGGGGTGCCGTGTCGGCGAAACTCCCGTACTTCTCGTCGACCAGCACCGACTCCTCGACGTCGGCGTGTCGGGCCAGCGCACCGATGCGGAGGTGGTCCCCGTCCTCTCTGAGATAGTCGAGTTCGTCGAGGCCGTTGAGGTCGACGACCGTCTCGGGACGGGAGAGCCGGAACCGCATCATGGGAACGAGACTCTGACCGCCTGCCAGTATCATCGGTTCCTCCAGTTCCGCGAGCAGTTCGACCGCCTCGTCGACGGCCGCGGGTTCGTGGTGCTCGAACGGCGCCGCCTTCATCGTCCCGACTCCCGTCTTCCGGCGACTGTCCAGTGTTCGCTCCTCGTGTCCATGTGTGTGATACCCGTGGATAAGGAGGGAATCTCTCACAATAAATGTTGGCAGTTGTCACACGTAGGGGACGAACCGTCGACGTGGCCGGGGATGGAAAGACAGTTGCCCCCCGGCCTTCGAGGACTCGACATGCGCATCGCAGTG
>CAZUWC010000341.1:0-2742 GCA_964623935.1 uncultured Halobacteriales archaeon | reverse complement strand
ACCGCTCCTCGCTATCTCACGGGTCGCTAGCGCTCCCCGTTCGATTTCCCGAGGAACGCTTCCTTTCCGTCAGCGTTCCTCGCTGTCCAGCACCCGGATCTGGTCCCCACGAACGGTGACGGGAATGGGGACTGTGGCCTCGTAGAGTTCGACGGTGACCTGGTCTTTGCCCTCGTCGATGCGCTGGACCTGAGCCTTCTCGCCCTTGAACGGCCCGGCGACGAGTTCGACGATGTCGCTCTCGGCGATGCCCTCGACGTCGGGTTTGGGCGAGAGGAAGTGCTCGACCTCCGAGAGGCCGCTCTCGCCGGGGACGACCCCGCGCATGTGGGGGATCTCGTCCTCGATGCGCTCGAAGACGGCGTCGTTGTCGGCCTCGACCATCACGTACGACGTGAGCGAGTCCGGCGCCAGCGCGGCGTGGACCGACTCCTCCTCGCGGCTCATGATCATGTCCGCGACCGTCTGTTCCTGACTGGCGGTGGTCTTGACTGCGTAAATCCCCATCAGGGACCACCCGGGAGGACGAACATGAACACGTAGATCAGAAAGCCCATCAGGCCGACGAGGCCGATGCCGGCGCCAGCGATTTTCGCCACCTGCGAGAACTCCTGCCAGGAGGGCGTGCTCGCCAGTTTGAGCACCCGCACGTACGAACTGAAATCTGTCGGCGTCTTCATGCCCGACTTTTGCCACTCGGTGCTTTTCTATCTATTGGGTCGCCCGCGACGGCTACCGGTCCTCGGCGGCGACCGATGTCCCGTCGGGGCGTTTCTGTCCCTCGGAGTCGTGGACGACCACACCGTCGGCGTCGGTCGGTTCGTACGCCTCGCGCACCGCGATGGCCTCCTCGAGTTCTCGGATTGCCCGCTCCTTGAGCGTCCGCGCGAGGTCCTCGGCGTCTTCGCGGGAAATGTCACGCCCCAGACCCTCGCACTCGTGGGCCCGCACCACGCCCTCGCGGTCGACGACGCCGCCCATCGGTTCCGTCCGGCCGATCGGGGCCTGTTCCTCCGTGGGTTCGTCCGTCTCGTCCTCCCCGGCATCCCCGGACAGGGGTGCGACCGAGAACGGGTAGGTCCGGCAGATCAGCGGCCGGTCGGGATGCACCGTGCAGGCGCCGGTGCCGTCGGTCTCCTCGTAGAAGACACAGTCCCCGCACTCGTCGGTCTGGAGTGCCCACTCGAAGGTCTCGCCGCCCGCTGTGTCGAGGCCGTAGGGCATCGGCCGCGCAACGTCGCGCCAGTCGTAGGCCTCGCCCGCGTCGCCGCTTTCGTCCCCGTCGCTCTCCCCCGCCCCGGTCCGCTGGAGGCGGCGCACCTCGTCGGGGAAGACCGTCGCGGTGTGCTCCTCGTCGCCGTCGTCGGTTTCGGCGGCCTTGCAGCAGGCCCCACAGCGGGTACACTCGAAGCCGATGGCCTCGATGGCGTCGGCGAGCGCGCCGACCTCGAGGTCGCGGGCCCGGTCGAGTTCGGCGGCGAGCGGGTCCATCTAGCCGTGGTGGCGACGCACCAGCGAGCGGTGGCGCCGCCCGATGTCGAGTGCGCCCTCGCTCTCGAGTTTCTCGCCGAACCAGAGGACGTAGCCGTTGGGGTCCTCGACGGCGAACTGCTTCCAGCCGAAGTCGGTCTCGTGGACCTCTGTAACCGTCTCGACGCCCGCGTCGGCGAGGGCGGCCGACAGCGCCTCGGCGTCGTCGACGTCGACGTAGAGGGCGACCGACCCGCCGATGTCCACACCTTCCAGGACGGGGAGTTTCTCGGTCAGCGACTCGCGCTCCTGGAGCATCAGCGACGCGTCCCCCATCTCGAGTTGGGCCCACCAGCCCTCGTCCGCGTCGGCATCCTCGGGCAGCGTGGCGACTACCTCGGCGTCGAAGACGCGCTCGTACCACGCCACTGTCTCCGCGATGTCCTCCACCATCAGGTCCGGGGTCAGCGAATTGACTGTCACTGTCTCACCTGTCGCTGGCTATGGAGGCAGCCAGCAAAACCGTTGGGGAACGCCGTCCTCGCACCCACCGTCCGAGAATCGGGAACCGAAACCGTATTTGAAGGCGGACACGTTCGTGGTAGTAGAGACACCGGACGGACTCGCGGACTCACAACACATGACAGCAGTAGAATACGTCTACAGGGTACATTCGACGGTAGAGGTCCCCTACGACGACCTGGAGGCGTACCTCGATTCGCCGACGTTGCCCGAGGGCATCGACCGCCTCGACGTGACCAAACGGGGAAACCAGCTGTTCGTCGAGTCGGTCGCGGCCGACAACTCCGTGGGGAAGTACACGCCGACAGCGACGCTGCGAGCGACCGTGACCGACACCCGCATCTACGAGTACGAGGGCGTCCGCTCGCGGACGGAGCCCTCGACGCCCGACGACACCGAACCCTCCTCGACGGTCGAGACGTTCGCCAACTTCAAGGGGCGTCTCGGGACCGTCATCAAGAACCAGGCACTGCGCGGGGAGATGTTCGCTGTCCTGCACGACATCGCACAGCTGGCCGACCGGGGCCGGCTCACCGCCATCGTCGGACGCGACGGCGGCCTCGAAGCAGTCTCCATCAAGGACGGCGACGTCGTCCCAGCAATCGTCGAGGTCACCGAGAGCGAGGACCAGGAGATGGCCACCGACTCCCCGAACTGGCAGGATTCGCGGACACAATCGTAACGGGCGCCCCTCGGCCCACGCCACCGATGACCGGAACACGCGACGCACTGCTGCGAGCGTTCATCGAG
>CAZUWC010000340.1:0-2745 GCA_964623935.1 uncultured Halobacteriales archaeon | reverse complement strand
GCGAGTTCGTCTTCGACGGCTGGGGCCGGATGGGCGAGCGCAAGTACACCTACGTCGAGTAGCGCGCGGGCCGGAACTTTTTCATTCCATTCGGTGCGATAACAGGTAGGGATGGACACACGACGGGGGAGACTGGAGTTTCTCCTCGGCCTGGTCGTGGGTGCAGCGGTACTGGCCTGGCTGGCCGTGCCGGGATTCCCCACCGCCACCCTCCCCGCAGTCCGGATTCCGGTCTCGCTCCCGGACACGTTCCCGCAGTGGCTCGCCGTGGGCGGGCTGTTGTTGGGGGTCGTAGGGGCCTGGCTCGTGGCGATGTGGGTCGGGGTGGAACTGGTCAGCGTCGGAATCCGACTGGCCAACCCGGTCGTCCGATTCGTGCGGTCGCTCCTCCCGGAGTCGGTGCTGTGGCGGTTCGTCACGCTGTCGGTCGTGTTCGTGGTGGTGATGATGGTGGTCATCGGCGTACTGCCGGCCTTTCTGGGACAGGTGACGATCGATCCAGCGGCGTCCGCGGATTTCACCGAGGACCTCCAGAACCGCGGACTCAACGACGACTGGGAGCGGATCGTCGCCGACGACACCGTCGCGGGCGCGGGCGACTGCGAGGACGACCGTGTCGACTCCGCAGACGCGGACGGCGACGGGATTCCGGACGCCTGGGAGAGTGCCGGCACCACCCCGGACGGCGCCGACCTCCCCGCCGCGGACCCGGACCGGAAGGACCTCTACGTGCAGTTGAACTACGGCGCCGAAGTCGGCTCGCTGACCGACGCCGAACGCGAGCAGTTGCGGGCGGCCTTCGCCCGGATGCCCGTCGCGAACCCCGACGGGTCGACCGGCATCCGCCTGCACGTCCGCGAACCGGGAGCGATGGAAGCGGCCATAGAGGAACCTGTCGTCGTCGAAGACCGGGAAGACCACGACCGCTACTACACGCGGGACCTTCTCGACGGCCGGGACTGTGCCTACCGGCAGGTCACGTACGGGCAGGTCGAGATCGACGACACCTCGGCAGTGGTCTCGATGCCGGGCTACCCGGCTCTCGTCGAGGGTCGTCAGGTCGCCGCCTACGAGGGTGCGGTCTCGTTCCGGGTGGCGCTGACCGTCCACGTGCTGTTGCACGCCGTCGCGGGTCCGGTCGAGGGCCAGCCACACACCGCCGAGGGGTGGCTCGCGGGCGGCCCCGGCCGGGAGTACCTCTCCGACGCGACCGCCGACCGACTCAACCGGACGGGCATGTACGGTGTAGCCAGGTAGGAGACTGGCCGGCCCGACTGGCGTGACGGGCGTGTCGCACTATGGCAGTGTGCGGAGTCCCTCGAGCAGTGCTTCGAGGGGTACCTCCGAGACGGCGAGCGAGAACCCCTCGATGCGGGCGAGGTCGGAAGCGTGTTCCCAGACGTCCGCCTCGTCGAGGCCGTGGAGGACGACGGCGTTCGGGGAGGGTGTCACGACGCGGAGTGCGACCAGCGGCGACTCCCCGCGGGTGACGTTGGTGAACACGAGCGCGCGGTTGGTCGAGCGGCCAAAGAGGTTGTAGAACTCGTCACCCGAGAGGCGCTGGATGACCTCGATGCTGTCGATGACGGTGTGGCCGGCGACGGTGTCCCGGTCCCCGCCCGCGAGTTCGGTCGCCCCGACGGCCTCGTGGTAGCGCTCGATGGAGACGTTCGCGGGGTACTCCCGGAGGTCGTGGACCACTTCGCTGTCGAACCCCGCCGAGAGAACGCGGGCCTGCTGGCGGATGTGGCTGCCCCCCCGCCGCTCGTCGATGTCGAGGATGGCGTCGACGACGCGCCGGACGACCTCGATGCCGGGGTTCGCGCGGCGCCCGCTCTCGTAGTCCGAGACGACGGACGGCGAGACGTCGAGTTGGGCCGCCAGGTCCGTCTGTGGGATCTCGAAGTCGGTGCGCCACTTCCGGAGCGTCGCCCCCGGGTCGTCGCTGAGCGCCACCTCGCCGGCGATCTTCTCGGCCAGTTCGTCGCGCGGCCCGCGCATGGACGCCACCGTCACCCGACTGGGGCAAAAACGTATCGAAACACCGTTCGACGACTGACGTACTCGACTCTGTAGCCAGCACGACCACGGCCGGCACGGGGACGGCAGCGACCGGGACCGTTTTGTTCGGGCACTCGAAGGGTCGGGCGTGACGCGACCGACGATACGGACCCACCCGGTCGAGGTGACGGCCACGGGTCACCTGATTGAGTTTTGCTACGACGACGGCGAGAACGACGGCACGCTCGTCTGTGCCGCCCACGCGGGGGACGTCGAACCCGGGACCGGCGAGCAGGCGGTCGAACTGGCGACGCGTCTCGGTGCCTCCTGCTGGGCGTGTTTCGGGTACGACGACGAGGGCGCATTCGACGCCTTTCACCCGCCGTCCTCGGAGATCTCGCCCGACGAGTACCCGCTGCTCGGGGGGATTGCCGACCGGGGATTCGCGCGGGTGCTCAGTCTCCACGGCCTCGACGGCGAGGGCGTCCTCGTGGGCGGGGGTATCGAGGAGCACGTCAAGCGGGCGGTCCGGGACCGACTGGCCGACGCACTGACGGTGGACGTCTCGGTCGTCTCCACGGGGGAGTACGCGGGCACCAGCCCCGGGAACTTCGTGAACTGGCTAGCTACCGGCGCCGGCGGCGTGCAACTCGAACTGTCCACGCGCGTCCGGGCCGACGAGTCCGGGGCGCTCCTCGACGCGCTGGCGGGCCTCCTCCGGGATGGGACGATCTAGAGCGTCGT
>CAZUWC010000339.1:0-2760 GCA_964623935.1 uncultured Halobacteriales archaeon | reverse complement strand
GATCAGGCGTTGACCCGTTCGAGGTACTCGTTGACGACGATGCGGCCACGCGCGGTGAGGACGGGGCCGTGCTCGCCCGATTCGACCAGTCCCTTCTCGTGGAGGGCATGCAGGATGCGCTTGACGCGCTTTGGGTCGGCGTCGACGACGCTCGGCAGGGAGACGTCCATGTCGCCGGCCGAGTAGAGGGTGGTCAGCATCTCCGTCTCGGGTTCCGAGAGGCTCAGTTCGGAGAGTGACTCGATGACGGTCCCGTACTCCCCGCGGAGGAACCGCCCGAGGAGCGCGAGTTTCCGTGTCGACTCCGTTGCCGCCACCGTGGTCAGGGCCGTCCCGTCGTCGACGTGGCTCACCACGAGGACTGGCCGCTCCTCGCCCTCGACGGTGCGGTGCTGGCGCTCGAAGTCGACCACTGCCGACAGCGGGACCGTCACGGGCCCCTCGTCGGTCTCGAAGCGCACCGCGTCGGTCGACAGCGAGAGGAGGCCGCCCCTGTAGTCGGCGTCGACGACCCGGCCGCCGACCTTCGCGGGGTGTTGCAGGACGACGGCGGTCCCGTTCAACAGCGCCTTGAACAGGACGGCGCTGAACCGGTCGACTGATCGCTCCTCGCCCGCGATCGCGGCCGCGAACCGGGAGCCGCCGTCCCTGTAGGCCACCGTCACGGGCGTCCCGGGCAACGGGTCGAAGACCCGCGGGATGCCCCTGGTGACGTCAAGCACCGACGACAGCGGGATGGTCACCGACTCCTCCTGGCCCGTCGCCAGCACCAGCGCCGACTCGTTCAGGAGGACCCGCGCCTCGACACCCTCCTCCCAGTCCTCCGTCTCGACGCTCACCCGCGCGGTGAAGTCCACAAGAACCGATGACATGTCACTGGTAGTAATAATTCGATTGGACTTTCTTGAAGCTTTCGTGCCGACGGAGCGAGGCCCTGTGGCCGGAAAGTCGTGTCACGACGGACTCGCGTCACAAACAGCAGTCATTATCAGAGGACGTCGAGGACGCCCTCGGTCGTCCCGGGAACCGGTTCGGGGGCGGCCCCGGCCTCGACGGCCGCGTCGGGGTCCTTGAGGAGGTGCCCCGTCGTGAGACAGACCACGCGCTCGTCGGCGGCCACGGCACCCGTCTCGCGGAGTTTCCGGAGGCCAGCGAGCGAGGCCGCCGAGGCGGGTTCGACGCCCACCCCCTCCTCCGCGAGGTCCCCCTGGGCACGGGTGATGGCGTCGTCGGTGACTGCCACCGCGGTCCCGCCGGTCTCCCGGATGCCCGGCAACGCTTTGGGCGCGTTGACGGGGTTGCCGATGCGGATGGCCGTCGCGCGGGTCTCGACGTCGTCCCAGCGCTCGATGCCGTCCCAGCCGCGTTCGACGGCCTCGACCATCGGCGCCGACCCCTCGGCCTGGACGCCGGTCAGCATCGGGACCTCCGATTCGTCGAGCGCGCCGCTCTCGACCAGTTCGCGGAAGCACTTGTACAGGGCCGCGGTGTTGCCGGCGTTGCCCACGGGGAGGACCACCCGGTCCGGGTAGGTTCCCTCCTCGCGGCGGAACTGCTCCAGAATCTCCAGCCCGATGGTCTTCTGGCCCTCCAGGCGGAACGGGTTCAGCGAGTTCAGGAGGTACGCCTCGCCGCGACCGGCGAGGTCCTGGACGATGTCGAGGCAGGTGTCGAAGTTACCCTCGACCTCGAGGATGCGCGCGCCGTGGAGGCTGGCCTGGGCGACCTTGCCCGCGGCGACCTTCCCCTGCGGGAGGAGCACGAGCGTCTCCAGACCGGCGCGGGCGCCGTAGGCCGCCAGGGCGGCACTCGTGTTCCCCGTCGAGGCACACGCGAGGCGGTCGACGCCCACTTCCTGGGCGACGCGGACGCCGACGGTCATGCCGCGGTCCTTGAAACTGCCGGTGGGGTTCATCCCCTCGTGTTTGATGCGCAGGCGCGTGACACCAGTTTCGGCTTCCAGTCGGGGCACCTCGTGGAGCGGCGTGTCACCCTCCGGCAGCGAGACGCCCGCCGCGAAGGGGAGCGCGTCGGCGTAGCGCCAGACCCCTCGCCCCTCGAAATCGTCCCACGTCGGGAGGTCGGCGTACCGTACCTCCAGCAACCCGTCGCACTCGTCGCAGGTGTAGCGCACGGCGGCGAAGGGGTCGAACGTCTCCCCGCACTCGATGCAGGTCAGCCAGACGCCGTCGGCCGCACACGCCGGCGTCTCCGCGGCGAACTCGAGGTGACTCATTGTCGGGAGGACGAACCCCCCGGACAAAAGTGAGTCGGTCGTCAGCACGGGTTCCCACGAGCGTTTATACCGGTGGACGTAAGCAATGATATATTCAGCCCGGGACAAGGAAGGGCTGAGAAGTATCAAACGTTACGTCCACCGGTATATACCGGAAGCCGCGACCAGACCCCCGCGTGCGCTGACGAGTGACCGCGAAGCGGACAGCGGGTGTGCGGGACACCGCTTCGCGGGCGGACCGTCCCGCCTGTTCGCCCCCACTGTCGGTGTCGCTGATAGCCCCTACAGCGCCAGCCGGAGCGCTTCCCCCGCTCGCTCGCACTCCCCGGCGGTCCCGAACGGCTCCGAGCGTTCGCGCATCCGTGCCCGGCACCACGCCGCGACCCGCCCGTCGGCCTCGTGGACGGCATACCGCTCGATCTCGACCGGGTGGAGCGTCACCGACTCCAGGTCCCCCGCATCGGACACCGCGAGTTCGAACAGGAAACTCCGGTCGTTGCGCAGGTCCCGGTCCACGGCATAGT
>CAZUWC010000338.1:0-2770 GCA_964623935.1 uncultured Halobacteriales archaeon | reverse complement strand
GTGGTCGACGTCGAGATCACGGGCCACAACACCGTCTACGCGCTGGGCGAACTGGCATAGCGGGTCGCGTCTGTCGACAGTCCCACCACCCGCACAACACCTAAGACCGGCGCCCGGCGAGAGCTACCCGACCAGGATGGGACACCACCACGGACCCGCCAACCGCAAGGATCACGCGGGGACAGCCGAGCACGACCACGGCCCCGGGAGCAGTACCGACAGCACCCGGACGCTCGCGGCGGTCGCGGGCATCAACCTGGTGGGGTTCGTCGCCGAGCTCGCCGGCGGGCTCGCATTCGGGTCGGTCGCGCTGTTGAGCGACGCCGCCCACATGCTGTTCGACGCGCTGGCGTACCTGATGGCGTTCGCGGCCGCGGCCGTCGCCGAACGCTACGAGGGGTCCCCGGAGTGGTCCTACGGCCTCCACCGGCTCGAACCGCTGGCCGCGTTCCTGAACGGGGCGCTGTTGCTCCCGATGGTCGTCTACATCGTCTACGAGTCCGTCCAGCGGTTCCTGTCCCCGGTGACGGTCGGCACGGGGCCGACCATCGCCATCGCGGTCGGCGGCCTCCTGATCAACGTCCTCTCCATCTCCATCGTCGGCGGTGGCGAGATGAGCCTCAACGAACGGGGCGCGTTCTATCACCTGCTGGGCGACGCCGGCGGGTCCGTCGCCGTCATCGTCTCCGTTCTCGCCATCCACCTGACCGGCCTCTCGGTCATCGATCCCGTGATGGCGGTGCTCATCGCCGGGCTGGTCCTGTGGTCGGCGGGCAAACTCCTCCGGGGCAGCGGCGCCATCCTCCTCCAGAAGGGACCGCTCGGCCAAGACGAGGTCCGCTCGGCCATCCAGACGATCGAGGGCGTCGACGCCATCGCCGACCTGCACACCTGGCAGGTCTGTAGCCACCTCACCATCGCGACCGTCCACGTCCGGGTCTCGGCGGACACGCTGGCGGGGGCCGAAGATGTCAGGCGGGACGTCCACGAGGCGCTCGCGGACCTCGGCGTCAGCCACGCGACCGTCGAACTCCTGTACGGCGACGCCGACGCGCTCGCCGATCACGAGCACTGACACCCCACGGTTCAACAATATTTTAGTCCCGATGAGCGCATGTAAACAACACGCGTATGAGGGTATTCACCGATGACCACGGGGGCGTACCGACGACGACTGACCGCGCGACTGTCCGCCCGACTCGACGCGGATTTCTTGCGGGTCTCACCGCGCTGTCGGTGGTCGGCGGACTCTCACGGGGCACTGCTCCGGCGAGGGTCCAGTCGGACCCGGGATGGTCGCACTACCACGGCGATCCGGGACGCGCCGGCCGGTCCACCGCCGGTGATCCCGAGACCCCGTCCCGGGTGCGCTGGCGACTCGAGATGCCCATGGACGACCAGGACACAGAGCGGACGGCCCCGGTGATCGCCGGGGAAACGGTCTTCACCGTCAACCGGAACGAGGATGTCGTGGCGGTCGATCTCGCGTCCGGGACCGTCCAGTGGTCCTACACGCCGCCCGAGCCAGTGCAGATTGCCCCCGCCGTCGGCGAGAATCGCGTGTTTCTCGGAACCGACGGCGGCGACATGGTTTGTCTGGCCCGCGAGACCGGGGAACAGCAGTGGAGCGTCGGGATCGACGCCGCTGTCTCGACGCCAGTCGTGTGGGACGGTACCGTCTACTACGGGCATTACGGGGGGGATACGGCCGATGTAGTTGCCTTCGACGCGGCCTCGGGTGACCCCGAGTGGCAGACGGAAATAGAGAAGGCCGGTTCCACCGCCGATCCCTCGATGCTGACGATCCCAACGCCGGCAATCGAGGACGGCACGGTCGTCGTCAACGTTCAGAACCTGGCAGGGTCCGGGGACGCCGGCCTCGTCGGCCTCAACGCGTCGGACGGGACAATTCAGTGGCAGGCACCCATCGGTGGCCCCTGCTACCCGCCCTCGGTCAGGGACGGGTCCTGTTACGCTATCGCTGGCGGCGGGGTCACTCGGGTGTCGTTGGCCGGGGGGAGCGTCCGCTGGCACAACGTCTTCGAGAAGCACCGGCCCGGCGCAGAGACGTGGATGGACCCCGGGATGGTCTCGATCGGCAAGAACGCGGTCTATCTCCGGGAGAAGACAGCGATCGCTCGCTCCGGGTTCGTGGCGCTGAACAAGCGCACCGGGGAACGCGAGTGGGAGTACAGGACCGACGCAGACTCGGCGGACGCGGCCGGTGTCTCGGTCACCGGTTCGCGGGTCTACTTCGCACTCGGCGGCACCCTCGTCGCGTCGGGGATCGACAGCGGCTTCGAGGCGTGGACCTACCCGTTGGGCGGAGACCTCGGGGTGCGAGGGAACGGGTCGGCGCCGATCGTCACGCCCGAGGGGCTGCTGGTCAAGCACCGCGGGGTGCTCTGGGCACTCGACGACGAGTCGGCACAGGAAACCGAGGACGGAGGCGAATCAACACCTGCATCACTCGAAGACGATGGTGGGTCCGGGGTCCCCGAGTCGGATGGAGGTTCCGGAACGCAGGAGCGCGACTCGCCAGGCTCCGACGAGGACAGGGGGTTCAGGCTGTTCGACGGGTGGAACCTAACCCTCGTGAACATGACCATCACGGCCATCGCCGCACTCATCACGGCCGTGGGAATCATCTTCACCTATCTGGAACTCAAGAGCTAGCACATAGCCCGAAATCGGCTGGCACTCAGTCCCGGCCCTCGCGGCCCCCGCCCACGAGGCGGTCGACCTCGTCGTCCTCTTTCCACTCGCCGGC
>CAZUWC010000337.1:0-2806 GCA_964623935.1 uncultured Halobacteriales archaeon | reverse complement strand
CCGGAGTCGGGCTCGAACGGGGACGGCGGACGGTGCTCGCACGGCTCGGCGGGTAGGCCACCTACGGCACCGCCAGCCCGACGATCCCGTGCACGCCGAGCGCCCGCGAGCGCCACCCGCCACGGCCGTCGGCGGCCTGGTCGGGAGCGACCCGCACGAGCACGGTCCCCTCGGCGGTCACGGCGGAGAGGTTCTCGCCGTACGCGATGCCTGCGAGCGGTCCCGCGTCGGGGCGGTCGACGGCCCGCCACTCGCCGTCCCGGCGGACCAGCACCCCCGATCCGGTCACGACGCAAGCCCGCTGGCCGTCGGCGGCGACCAGCCGGCAGTCCCCCTCGACCGCCAGGTCCCATCCGCTGCCGCCGTGGCGGTAGAGACCGGCGTCGGTCGCGGCGTACGACCCCGTGGAAGCGAGGTCCCGCACCTCGCCAGGAGGGTCGCCGAGTGCCGACAGCGTCTCGCCGACGCGGTAGACGCCACCGCTGGCGGCGACCAGGTCGCCCTCCGCATGGCGGGGTCCGGCCACCGACCCGACGGATTCCCAGGCGTCACCCCGGAGACGCGCGACCCGCCCCTCGGGCCCGACGGCGACCGGCACACCATCGGCGACGGCGACCGCCGCGGCCCGGCCGAAGTCGGTCGGTTCGAACCCGTCGCCGGTCCCCACGAGGACGTCCTCGTCGGTAGCGACCACGAGCCACCCGTCCCCGCCGGCGATGTCCGTCGCGGCCTCGCGGGCGACCAGCGAGAACCGCCCGACCTGGTCCCCGGAGAGTTCGACGCGGACGACACCCGACTCGGCTGCGACGAACGCGACGGTCCGGTCCCGGCGGTCGCCGTAGACGCGCTTCTCGTCGAGTGCGATGTCGTCGCTCACCGGGATGCCTCCGCGTCGACTGCGCCCGCGAGCGCGGACAGGGGTTGGACCGCCTCGCGGGGTGGGTCGGCGAACCGGTCGGGGTGAACGAGTGCGGCGAAAAACTCCAGGGCGTCGACCAGCCGCGGGCCCGGGCGGTTGACGTAGTGGTGGCCGTCGACGGCGAAGACGCGACCCTCGCGGACGGCAGTCAGGTCGGCCCAGCCCTCGCGGTCGGTCAGGTCGGACAGGTTCGCCGCGGTCTGGTCGAGGTCGAACCCGCAGGGCGAGGCCACCAGCACGTCGGGGTCGTACTCGCGAACCTCGTCCCACTCGCGGGGCCGGGAGCGCTCGCCGGGGTCGGCCAGGCCGTACCGGCCGCCGGCCGTCTCGACCATCCCCGGCACCCAGTGGCCCGCGACCATCGGCGGGTCGAGCCAGTCCAGGACCGCCACGTCGGGGCGCTCGTCGGTCGCGTCCCCGCGCCGCTGCACGCCGGCGACGCGCTCCCGGAGGTCCGCAACGAGGGTGCGGGCACGCCCCTCGCGGCCGAGGGCGCTTCCGATCCGCTCGATGTCGTCCAGGACATCGTCGAGGCTGTGGGGGTCGGTCGTCAGCACCTCGGCGTCCAGCCCCAGGTCGTCGACGGCCGCGCGGACGTACACCTCGTCGACGGCACAGACGTCACAGATGCCCTGGGAGACGATCACGTCGGGGTCCAGCGCCGCCAGGCGCTCGCGGTCGATCTCGTAGACGCCGCCCTCCTCGATGGCTTCCTCGACCTGCTCGTTGATCTCGGCGCTGGTGGCGTCGGGGTCGACCCGCGAACTGTTTACCGCCGGCACCTCGCGGGCAGGCGGGGGGTAGTCACACTCGTGGGAGACGCCGACCGGTTCGACCCCGAGCGCGTAGACGATCTCGGTCGCCGAGGGCAGCAGGGAGACCACGCGCATACCGGAGCCTGGGGTGCCAGCGGCAAAAACCCGCCGCGGGAGCACGGCAAAAAGTGGGTGGTCAGGTGTCCGGGGCGCGCCGTGGGAGGATGGGTGGTCCGAGGCCGTGTCGAGCCTGCGCGCCCATGCGATACAGGGACGGCGCCATCTATAAAGACCCGTCAGACACGCGCGTGACACCCACGGCAGGCGGGCGTTTTTTGTCCCTCGCAGGCTTCCGGAACGTATGACCTGGCAGGCGCTGTTCGAGCGCGCGAGCGGCCACGACGTCACAGTGACCGAGGTCCGCGAGGCACTCGCCGCCCACCGGGAGGACGATGACTGATAGTGATTGCTGTAACTGTTTACCGGTACGACCGCACGACAGCGTTCGGTCGATCCGGCAATGACTTACAGCAATCACTATGAGACGGAGGCGGACCCCACGCGGGTCGTCGCCGGTGCGGACGTGCTGGCGGCGGACCTGCTGGTCGGCGGCCCCGCCCGCGAGGCGCTCGATCACGTCCGCGAGCACTCCTGGATGACGCTGGTCGCCAGTGACGCACTCCTCGCGGACGCCGCGGCGGTCGTGGCCGACCTCGCGAACCCGGACCTGGCCGCCGACTGGCGCGAGCGCGTCGACCGCGAGCGCGAGCAAGTCGACCACCCCGCGGGCGACCACCCCGGCCTCGCGTCGGCCTACCGCGGGCGGGCCGCCCACCTGCTCACCTACGACGAGGGGCTCTCCAGTGCCGGCGCGAACCTCTCGTTGCAACCCCACCTCCAGGTGAGCGTCCGCGGGCCCGACGCCTTCGCCCGACTGTTCGACCCCGCCCCGCTGTACGAGGCGACCCACGAGGGGACGTATCCGGGGCCCGACTGCGACCCGCGGGCGTGAGCGGGCCGGCGAGGCCGGACGGGACAGATCCGGGACCGGCACACCTCACAGCAACCGCGAGAGGAACTCCTTGCCGCGGTCGGTCCGGGGGTCGTCGAAGAACTGCTCTGCCGGCGTGCG
>CAZUWC010000336.1:0-2807 GCA_964623935.1 uncultured Halobacteriales archaeon | reverse complement strand
CGTCGAGAATCCGGTCCAACTGTTCCGTCGGCAGGCCGCTACTCATGCGAGATGCTCGTCGATCCGTTCGATCGCACTGTCGAGACGCTCGCGGGGCGGTCTGTCGTCCCGCTCCGTGTCGACCTGTGCTTCGAGCGTGGGTACTCGCTCGGGGTCTCCATAGAGGAGTACCCCTGTCTCGAAGACCGCCCGTGCGAGCGATCCGGACAGCGAGTGGATGTCGACGAGATCGACGTCCTCGCGTCCCAGTACTCCGGTGACCTCGGCATACAATCCGAAGAAGGCGTCGTTGTACCCCTCGTCACCCGGCCGCAGCCCCTCCAGTTCGACCGCGAGATCGATATCGCTGTGGTCGTGTGTCCGGCCGGTCGCACGCGAGCCGAAACAGAGTGCCAGCCTGACCGGTTCCCGCTCGAACACCGCCACCAGCTCCTCAAGGGGCAGGCGTTCGCTCAACCCTGTCTCGGCTGCCCGCTCCATGGAAATCACTACAGCGCACCGATACTTAATTACCTCGCCCCCCTATCCCCGAATCGATGTCAATCGGACACGATGGCCTCACAGTCGAGTGGCTGGGCTACGCCACCACCCGCATCGCGGGTGCGGATACCGTCGTCTACATCGACCCGGGCCGGTACGGAGTCCTGACCGGCGAGTGGACGCCACCCAGCGAGACCGCCCGCGGTTCCCACCCGCCGACGCGCGACTACCGCGCAGAAGACGCCGACATCGTGTTCGTCACGCACCGCCACCACTACGACCCCGACGGAATCGAGCGCGTGGCCGGCGAGGACGCCACCGTCGTCGTCTTCGAGGGCGTCGACGTGGGCGGGACCGACCGGACCGACACGCGGCCGGCCGACCTGCCATACGAGATAAGACGGGTGGGGATGGAAGACGAGGGCGTCGTCGCCGGCGTCCCGTTCTGGACAGTGCCCGCGTACAACCACCCCGACGGCCCGCACACCCGGGCGGACGGGTCGCCGGTCCACCCCGAAGGGTTCGGGTGTGGCTACCTGCTGGCCCTCGACGGGACCCGCGTCTTCTACCCCGGCGACTCGGACGTCCTGGAGGGTCACGCCGAACTCGACGTCTCGCTGTTCTTGCCCTCCATCGACGACACCTTCTCGATGGGCGGTGAGGCCGCCGTGGACCTGGCCGCCGAAATGAACCCCGACCTCGTCGTCCCGGTCCACTACAACACCTTCGACGCGTTGCAGGCGGACTCGCGGGCCTTCGTCGGGGAAGTGGCCCGGCGGGGCGTGCCGGTCGTGCTGGACGAGTCCTAATACTGTCGGCTATAAGCCCGTGAGCAGTTTCGCCCCACCCGGGGCGCGAAATCGCTCACGAAGTTATAGCCGACAGTATAACGCCGAGCCAAACGGTACCACGGCCATGACAAGGGTTTATACTTCACCCGGGAAACCCCGTACGTATGGGCGGAGGCGGTCGGAAACTGACCGACGGGGGCGCGGCGTGCGGGGAGTGTGGCGCCGACGTTCCCGGGGACGCCAGTTTCTGTCCCGAGTGCGGGGCCGCGCTGGGGGAGACGCTCGCGGAGTACTGCCAGTCCTGTGGGGGCCGGTTCGCTCCCGACGACCGCTTCTGTTCGGACTGTGGGGCCGTCCGCAACCCTGACACCGAGCACGATAGCCGTGGCGACCCGTCCGACGAGGGTGAGGACGAGGCCGAACAAACCGACGAGGAGATGGAGCAGTTCCGGGCACGGGTCCAGGGCTACCTGGGGGAGGGCTGGGAACTCGAACACGACTACGGCGACAGCGTCGTCCTCGTCGACCGGTCGTGGGGCAACCCGGTCGTCCACGTCGCGCTCTTGCTCGCCACCGGCGGGTTCGGCAACATCATCTACGCCTGGTACAAGTACAAAGAGGGCGCAAATCGCCGTCGCCTCTCGGCGGACGAGGCGCCGGCCGCGCCAGCACCCGTCGAACCCATCGAGGACGACGAGAGCCCCAGCACGGGCAAGGTACTGGGTGGCCTGTTCCTGGTGCTCCTGGGACTGTTGTTCGTGATCTCCGATCCGCTGGATTTCACGAACTGGCTGTTCGGGCTGGTGCTGCTGGCCGGCGGCCTCTACGTCTTCCCGCCGACCAGGCGCCGCCTCGCGCGCCGTCACCCCGTCACGAAGACGGGCAAGGTGCGCACGACCGACGAGTCCATCGTCAACGCCCCGGAGACGCCCTGCGTGGTCTGTGGCCGCCCCGTCGAGCACGGCATCAGGCGGACCTTCACGGAGGAACTCGCCGTGGCCGGCGTCCCCATCGCCACGACGCGGGACGGCGAGAACCACTACTGTGACTCGTGCGCGATGGTCGACCCCGAACTGGACACCAGCGGGCTCTCGGTCGGCCAGGGCGCTTCGGAATCGGCCGAACCGGTCACCGAAACCGAGACGACCTGACTACAGCACGCCCATCTCGGTGAGACGCTCGGGGACCCCTCCCCTCGCGTTCGCCTCGCTACAGCACGCCCATCTCGGTGAGACGCTCGGGGAGGTACGTGTCGGTCACGAAGTCCAGCCCCCGGGAGGCCAGCGACTGCTGTTCGGACTTCTTCTCGATGTCGAGTTGCAGTTCGATCTGTTCCTCCCAGAAGTCGGTCTGGAAGCGCGGGTCCTCCAGTTCCGACTCCAGGGCGTTGACGTCCGAATCCGAGAGGGGGTCGGTTGGGAGGTCGTACTCGACGATGTCCTCGGGCCGGATGCCCACGAAGTCCGCCTCGGGGGTCGCCAGATACTCCGAGAGGTGGGCGCTCTTGATCGATCCGTAGGCCACGGAGCCGTAGAT
>CAZUWC010000335.1:0-2824 GCA_964623935.1 uncultured Halobacteriales archaeon | reverse complement strand
GTCACCGCACTGTCACGGCCGCGAGAAAGCCCACGGCGACGAACTCCAGGCCCCGCATCACGAACACCACGCCGCCGACGAGCGGGTCCGAGGCGTAGAACATGTGCATGCTGTCGAAAAAGAAGTAGACCGCGACGACGTTCTCGACGAGCAGCGCGCCGCTGAAGGCGACGAGCCCGAGCACCATCGCCGACTGGAACTGGCGGTAGTTCCGGATCCAGACCGCACCCAGGATTGCCAGGAGGACGGCGTTGACGGCGGCGAGGACGATGCCGCCCATCGCGAGCATCGGTGCCATCTATCGATCCTTGGCCTCCGTCACGGAGTCTCCCGCCGATTCCTCGCGTCCCATCATCAGGAGTCGCCCATCGAGTCCATCGGGTTCACCGTCTTCGACACCCACCCCGACGCGCCGCTGGGGAACGAGTCCGACTGTTCCTGGGGCTGGAGGTCTCCCTCCCCGTCGATTGCCCGGACGAGGACCTCGTGGGAGCCGTCGGGGTCGAACTCGTGGCGCCACTGGCGCCAGACGTCCTCGCCGGGCAGCGGTGCCGAGAGGTCGGCGTCCGTCCAGGAGTCGCCGCCGTCGGTCGAGACTTCGACGCGCTCGATGCCGCGGGTCCCCGCGTAGGCGTGGCCCGCGAGTTCGAGGTTGCCGTTCTCCAGTGTGGTGTCGCTCCAGAGTTTGGCGACGGTGTTGACGGGGCCGGTGCCGTGCCAGCCGCGCTGTTCCCAGTAGCCGTCCATCTCCTCGTCGAGCAGTTCGATCTCGCTGAGCCACTTCACGTTCGTCTCGCCCCAGTGGCCGGGGATGAGGACGCGCACCGGGTGGCCGTGGGACTGCGGGAGTGACTGGCCGTTCATCCCCCAGGCGAGAAAGCCGTCCTCGAGGGCCTCGACCGGGAACTGGACGAAGTAGTCGTCCTCGGCACGGAGCATCGCACACCCACACTCCCCGCCGGGGTCGATTTCCTCCAGCAGGGGCGCGATGGGCGTCCCCGTCCAGACGGCGGTGTCCAGTTTGTGGCCGTTGAGGTCCTCGCCGACACACCGCAGCGTCACGAAGCGCCGTTCGGTCGGCAACTCCTGGAGGTCCTCGAAGGTGATCTCGCGTTGCTGGCCGACCTCCCCGGTGAAGGTCAGCGACCAGTCTTCGGCCGAGAGGTCTGGGTCGAACTCCGCGATGTCGACGTTGTAGAACTCCTCGAACGTGCTGACGAGGCCGGGCACGTCCCCCTCGATATCGAGGGACTTCTCGTCGGCCTCCGTCATCAGCGTGGCCACCTCGTCGTCCATCTCCTCCGTCTCGCCGCCCGCGTCGCCGCTGTTGGCCTCCGAGCCGCCCGAAACCAGGCGACCGAACCCGGCTGCGACGGCGACGAACGCCAGCGCGCTCGCCCCCGAGGCCAGCGCCCGGCGCCGCGAGGGGTCGTGCCCGGGTGTCGCCGCCGGCGCGGCACCGACGGCGGTGAACAGCGCCACCGGCAGCCCCGCGCCGAGCGCGAGCAGCGGTTCGAACGTGATCGCGGCCGCGACGCCCCACGCCAACACTCCGGCGAGCAGGACGCCGGCGACCGGCCGTTCGAGGCGGCGTGCGACGAGCAGTCCGGCGGCGGCGGTGCCCGCGAGTACGCCGACCGCGACGGCAAAGGAGAGCGCGATGTGCAGCAGGTGGCCCTGCTCGCCGACGTTCTCGATCATGAAGGCGACGACCGGTCCCGGCGTCGCCCGGACGACCAGCGCGTCGATTGGCGCGACGACGAACTGCCGCGTGTAGCCGGCGACCGCGTAGGACCCGGCCACGCCCACCAGACCCGCCAGGAGGGCAAAGAGCAGGTCGCTCCGGGTGAATCGTTCGCGAAGTTGCCGCGTGATTGCGTCGGTCATGGTACTCTAGAGGGGGTATCCACTCAAGTACATTTTTCAAAATCCGTCCGGATTCGGTTCAGTTTCGGTCCTACGCTTCCGAGACGACGGGGCAGTTGACGTTCGCGGCACCCGGGGCGAGAATCTCGGCGTCGGTCGCCGAACCGAGGTCCGAGACCGCGTCGAAGTCGGCGTTGTCGTAGATGTTGACCAGCCACAGCGGCGAGTAGCTGTCCTCACCCGGCAGCGTCGCGACGACGTTGTGGGTCTGGTCGGAGCCCTCCTCGGACATGAACCCGGAGGGCGGGCCGCCACCCTCCTGTCCGGGGTTCGTGTTGAAGCTGACGTAGATCGGCGAGAGGGGCACGGCATCGCCGGCCCCCGCCAGCGTCTCGAACGTGAAGTAGCTCACGACCTCGCCGTCGTACCACCCCTCGACGAGGCCGGCGTCGGCGTCGCCGTGGCGCATCGACGCCGTCGAGCCGTCCGGGACGATGGGACAGTTCTTGACGGTGTCCGTGGTTTCGACGTCGTAGTCGGCGTCCATGAGCGCCCCGGCGCTCGTGATGGTGTTCGCCTCGTACTCGTCGGGGACCGTGACCTTGTTGACCCGCCAGAAGTCGTTGTACCCCTCGTCGCCCGGCACGGTGCCGACGACGTTGAGCTGGTCCTCGACCTGGTCGCCGTTCTCGCGGACGAACGCGTAGATGGGTGCCGGCTCCGTCGGCTGGACGTCGAAGTCGTAGTACTCGACGACCGCGCCGTCGGGGCCGTACCCCTGCGTGAGGAAGTCCGCGTCGAAGTCGATCGGCTCGTCCGCGCCTGGGAGGTCGGGGTTGTCCGCCCGGACGTGGAGCGTCCCGGCGGCCTCGCTGAAGCGGTCGATCGACGCCCTGGGGGCGTCCACGGGGTCGGTCGGCTCCATCCCGTCGTCCATGTTCTCCTCGTCGTCCATGTC
>CAZUWC010000334.1:0-2834 GCA_964623935.1 uncultured Halobacteriales archaeon | reverse complement strand
CGGTCGAGCGGCCGGGGGCTTTCTGGCTGTCCGCGGTCTCCGTCGTCATTCCTTCAGAGATTCCTTGAGAGCGGCCGGGGGCTTTCTGGCTGTCCGCGGTCTCCGTCGTCATTCCTTCAGAGATTCCTAGAGAGCGGCCGGGGGCTTTCTGGCTGTTCTCGGCAGTCACAACGCTGTCCCGTCCGACGATTCGGAAAACACAGCAAAGGGGAGTGAAAATGAACCGGAGGGAGTTCGAACGGGAGTTCGACGCGTTCGTCACGCGCAACCGATTCACGATCGCAGTCGTGTTCCCGCTGGTGGGCGCCGTCCTGCTGGTCGCCAGCGCCCAGGGTCTCCTCCCGCCGCCGCTTGCGTTCAATCCCTACCTCGTGCTCACGGGCGTCCTCGTGATGCGCCTCCCGCTCGTGGCGGGCCTGTTCCCGCTCGTCGGTCGCCGGGCCGCCGCCCTCTTGCTCGTCCTCGCGGGCTACGCCTACGGCATCGAGTACGTCGGCGCGACGACCGGCCTCCCATACGGCGAGTTCGCCTACGAGGTTCCCCTGGGGCCGATGCTCGCCGACATCATCCCGCTCGGCTTGCCCGTTTTCTTCATGCCGCTGGTGTTGAACGCGTACCTGCTCTGCCTGCTCCTCCTTGGCGAGCGCGCCCGCTCGGCACTGGTGCGCGTCCCGGTCGTCGTCGCCGCGGTCGTCGCCGTCGACATGGTGCTCGATCCCGCCGCCGTCGCGCTGGGGTTCTGGGCCTACGAGTCCGGGAGCTACTACGGCGTCCCGTGGCTGAACTTCGCCGGCTGGGTCCTGAGCGCGACCGTCGCCACCGCGCTCGTCGACGCCGCCTTCGACCGTGCCGCGCTGCTGGCCCGAGTCCGCTCCTGTCCGTTCGTCCTCGACGACCTGGTGAGTTTCGTGTTACTGTGGGGTGCCGTCAACGCCTTCTATCGCGCCTGGGTGCCCGTCGCCGTCGCCTTGCTGTTCGCGGTCGGGCTGTTGCAACTCGACAGGTTCGACTTCGCCGTCCTCCGGCGGGAACCCGGTCGACACTCGGGATAATCGGAAGGAGAGCCCTGCTCACTCGGCCCGCAGCACAGACGCGTGTCCATCGGCGTCGACGCTCGCGGCGTCCTCTTCGGGGATGGGACTCACGCGCCGGAAGACGGTCACGGGGTCCTCGAAGCGCCGCCAGTTCCACCACGTCTTGGCGACCACCCACAGTTTGCGGGACGTCGACAGCGACGGCCGGGCCGAGAGGACGTCGTAGTCGCGGTTGCGGATCAGTCGGTGGTGCTCCGCGTAGAGCGTCGACGCCAGCAGGACGGGGAACTGACAGTCCTCGGGGAGGTGCTCGATACCGGCCACACCCGTCCGGTAGAGTTCCTCGGCACGCAGCAGTTCGGTCCGGACCGCGCGCCGGAATTCCGGCGTGACCTCGCTCTCGCGGAGTTGGTCGACGGTGACGTCGTGGGCCCGTAGCGTCTCTCGGGGGAGGTACACCCGGTCCAGGTCACGGATGTCCTCGCGGACGTCACGGATGAAGTTCGTGAGCTGAAATGCCTCGCCGAGGGTGCCGGCGTGGGAGCGTGCCGTCTCTGGGTCTTCGGGGGCCATCAGCGTCATCATCATGTGGCCGACGGCGGCCGCCGAGCCGCGCATGTAGCCTTCGAGGTCCTCGTAGGTCTCGTAGCGGTCCGTGTCGATGTCCGCGATCATCGCGTCGATGAAGGCGTGGATTTCCCCGTCGGCGATGCCGTGGCCGCGCCGGATCTCGTCGAAGGCGTCGACGACCGGTTCCTCGGCCTCGGCGGTGCCGAGCGCGGCCTCGCGGATGTGGTTCAGTCGGGCACGCTGCTGGTCGGGCGTCAGGTCGTGGTCGCCGTCCACGACCTCGTCGGCCACGCGGAAGAAGCCATAGAGGACGTACGTCGGGGTCCGGATCCGGGCGGGGAGCAGGCGGGTCGCGTAGTAGAACGTCCCACCGGTCTCCTTGTGAATCGCTTTCCCACGTTCGAGCTGGGACTTTCTCACGTCACATGTTTAGGCTCCGTACTTGTGTAAGTTGGGTGCCTAACCGTTTGGGCACCGCCCGGTCCGGGCCACCGAAATGGTTTTCGCGCTCGTCCGTCAACAGTCTCGTATGTCGAAAGAAGCACTCGCCACCGCGGGCGACCTGCTCGCGTCCGCCAGCGAGGATGCGACGGACGCCGACGCAGGGGAGACCCTGTCCGACCTCGCCGACCAGCTCCACACGCTGGCCGACGCCGACCACGGCCCCGACCACGGCCGCCTCGCGCGCATCGAAGCCAAACTCGACGACGTCCAGACGGCCGAGACCGACGAGGTGGCCGTCACCATCGACGAAGCCCTCGACGAGATTCACTCCTTCCGGGAAACCATCGAGGGCGTGTGACCGTCCCGGGGGTTACTCATACTGTCGGCTATAACTTCGTGAGCGATTTCGCGCCCCGGGTGGGGCGAAACTGCTCACGGGCTTATAGCCGACAGTATCAATCCCCGATCGGGTCGGCGTGTCGCTCGCGCAGTTCGACCTTCCGGACCTTCCCGGTCGCCGTCTCTGGGAGGCCGTCGACGAACTCGACGCGGGTCGGCGCCTTGAAGCCCGCGAGATTGTCGCGGGCGAACTCGATGACCTCCTCGGCAGTGGGGTCGGCACCCGCGGCGGGAACGACGATGGCCTTGGGCGTCTCGCCCCACTCCTCGTGGGGGACGCCGATGACCGCCACCTTCTCGATGTCCGGGTGTTCGTAGAGGGTGTCCTCGACTTCGACGCTGGAGATGTTCTCGCCGCCGGAGATGATGATGTCCTTCTTGCGGTCC
>CAZUWC010000333.1:0-2835 GCA_964623935.1 uncultured Halobacteriales archaeon | reverse complement strand
ACTGGAGGTCATCGGCGTCCAGAACGGCATCCCCGAGTTCTTCATGATCCAGTGGATCGCGCCGCTGGCCAGCGAATCCCCCGAACTCATCGTCGTCGTCGTCCTGGTCACGAAGGCCCGGTCGACGGCGGGGTTCAACGCCCTCATCTCCTCGAAACTCAACCAGTGGACGCTGCTGATCGGAACCATCGCGGTGGTCTACTCGCTGGCCCTGGGCGCTTACGGCACGCTGCCCTTCGACGCCCGGCAGGGCGCCGAAATATGGATCACTGCCGGGCAGTCCTACTTCGCGCTGGCCATCCTCTGTAACTTCGAGATCAGCGTCCGCGAGTCGCTGGCGCTGTTCGGCCTGTTCATCTCGCAGGTCCTGGTCGAGTTCGCCATCATCCGCGACCTGCTGGTCCTGCCGGTCTCGAGTCACGACCTGCTGTTGGCGTACACGGCGGTCTACCTGTTGCTGGGCACCGGCCTGTTCGTAAGCCGACGGCGGTCGTTGCGACGCCTGTTCGGCCTGGCCGGCGACGCCGTCCGGACCGCGGCCGGCCGCGAAGCGGTCTACTTCGAGGGTGCCGACTAATGGTAGGGATCGTCGTCTCCCGGGCCGACGCCGCCTCGGTCCACATCGGCGAACAGCTCCTCGACCTCGTGGACTGGGACCGCCTGGCCGACCGGTCGCGGCCGGACGCCGACGGCGGCGGTGTCGTCTACCGGACCGACGGCGCGGTCCTCCGGGAGTTCGACGAACTCCACCTCCACACCGAGCGGGTGGCCGACGCCTTCGAGACGGTCGATCTGCTCGCCTTCGCCTCGAAACACGCCGGCGAGACGGGGCCGCTGCTGACCGCCCACCACACCGGGAACCTCGGGCCGGCCGACCACGGGGGCGAGGCGAACGACCTCGCGCGGGCCTGCCCGAACGCCCACGCCCGCGTCCTCGCGGCGCTCGACGAGTACGCCCCCGAGGGCTACGAGGTTGGCATGGAGTGTACCCACCACGGCCCCACGGACGTCGGCGCGCCATCGATGTTCGTCGAGGTCGGTTCGGGTCAGCCCGAGTGGGACGACCCCGAGGCCGCCCGCGCCGTCGCCCGGGCGATTCTCGACCTCCGTGGTGTCGGCCCCGACCGCGAGCCCGAGGACGGCCGAGCGGACGAGGCGACGGGGAGGGACGCCCGCCGCAGACACCTCGTCGGCGTGGGCGGGGGTCACTACGCGCCCCGCTTCGAGCGGGTCGTCCGCGAGACCGACTGGGCGGTGGGCCACGTCGCCGCCGAGTGGGGACTGGAGGCGCTGGGCGACCCTGACAGTCCGGAGAGCAGGGCGGTCCTCGATCGGTTGTTCACCGAGAGCCGGGCAGCCTACGCGCTCGTCGACGGCGACCGACCTGGGGTGGAGCGGACAGTCGCGGACCTCGGCTACCGCGCAGTGGGCGAGACCTGGGTCCGGGAGACCGACGGCGTCGGGCTGGGACTGGTCCAAGCCGTCGAGCGCGAGGTGGCGACTGTCGAGGAGGGACTGCGCTTCGGCGAGGGCGCACGCGATCAGGAGGGGGAGTTCGCCGTCGTGGATCCGCCGGAAGCCTTGCTCGACGAGGCGCGGGGCATCGACCGCGAGGCCACGCGGGCGCTGTTCCGGGCGGAGACGGTCGCGTTCGGCACCGACCAGGGCGGAACGCGCGTGACCGGGCCGGCGGTGCTGGCAGACCCCGGCGACCGCGAGGCGGTCGTCGACGGCCTGCTGGAGGTCCTCCGGGAGCGCTACGACAGCGTCGAGCGCGCCGACGGGGAGATTCTCGCCCGCGAGGTGGCCTTCGACCCCGACAGGGCGCGGACCCTGGGCGTCCCCGAGGGCCCGAAGTTCGGCCGCCTGGCTGCCGGCGAGTCGGTGGCGGTCGACGGCGAGGAGATCCCGCCCGGGGCCGTCCGCGAGGAGCACGAGCGGCGCTTCCCGCTCGAATAAAAGACGCTCCGATTATCACGTTTTTCAGCGACGTTTCGGGTGCAAATCCAGGCGACGCTATCGTCGACGTGTCGGACGTGCGTCAGACGGAGGGGAAAGATTATTACGGATGGTCTATAAAGGGGCATTTAAATATGGACTCGATCATCGACGACGCCATCGAGGAGGCAGAAGAGGAGCGGGTCGAAGAATCTGCAGACGAAGAGGGGACGTCGACAGAGGAGCCCTCGACGTCGGGGGAGATGACCGACGAGGAACTGGCGTCGGTCGTCGAGGATCTGGAGACACAGATCACGGTCGTCGGCTGTGGCGGGGCCGGGGGTAACACCGTCACGCGGATGATGGAGGAGGGCATCCACGGCGCGAAACTGGTCGCGGCCAACACGGACGCCCAGCACCTGGCCGACGAGGTCAAGGCCGACACGAAGATCCTCATCGGCCGCAAGCGCACCGGCGGCCGCGGTGCCGGATCGGTCCCGAAAATCGGCGAGGAGGCCGCCCAGGAGAACATCGAGGACATCCAGCAGGCCATCGACGGCTCGGACATGCTCTTCGTCACGGCGGGGCTGGGCGGGGGCACCGGGACGGGGGCGGCACCGGTCGTCGCCCAGGCCGCCCAGGAGGCCGACGCGCTCACCATCTCCATTGTCACCATCCCCTTCACTGCCGAGGGGGAACGCCGCCGCGCCAACGCCGACGCCGGCCTGGAGCGACTGCGCGCGGTCTCGGATACCGTGATCGTCGTGCCCAACGACCGCCTCCTCGATTACGCGCCGTCGATGCCCCTCCAGGACGCGTTCAAGATCTGTGACCGCGTGCTGATGCGCTCGGTCAAGGGGATGACCGAACTCATCACCAAGCCCGGCCTCGTCAACG
>CAZUWC010000332.1:0-2846 GCA_964623935.1 uncultured Halobacteriales archaeon | reverse complement strand
CGGGTCAACTACGAGCGCCTGCGCGAGTCCTTCGCGGGCGACGTCGGGACGCAGGTGCTGGCCGACCCCGTCGAACTCTCACTGACCGCCGGCGAGGCCGACGCCTTCGAACGCCACGCCGACGCGCTCGCGCGACTGGGCTTCAGGGCCGACCGGGTCGACGACCGGACCGTCGCGGTGCGGACGGTGCCGACGCTGGTCGCGGAGGCGGCCGACCCCGAGTTGCTGCGTGACGTCCTCGCGGCGTTCGTCGCCGACGAGCGCGACCCCGGCGAGACCGTCGAGGCAGCCGCCGACGAACTGCTGGCGGACCTGGCCTGCTACCCCTCTGTGACGGGCAACACCTCGCTGACCGAGGGCTCGGTCGTGGAGTTACTGGAGGCGCTGGACGAGTGTGAGAACCCCTACGCCTGCCCGCACGGCCGCCCCGTGATAATCGAACTCGACCGCGAGGAACTCGAAGCGCGCTTCGAGCGGGACTACCCCGGCCACCGCTGATACCAGACGATATTTGTCTCAGCCGGGTGTGCCTCGTGATATGACCTTCCAGTCTCACGACATCGAGGCACGCGACGGGACGACGCTCAATTGTTGGGAGCGCTCGCACGGCGAGGCCGACGAGGCGGTCCTGTTCGTCCACGGCGCCATCACCAACGCCAGGGCGCTGTTCGCCACGCCGGTCGAGGGCGACGACTCCTACTCGTGGCTCCACGCCGCCGCCGACGTGGGCCGGGCGGCGTTCGCAGTCGACGTCCGCGGGTACGGCCACAGCGACCTGCCCCCCGAGATGGACGAGCCACCCGAGGACAACGGCCCGCCGGTCCGGGCAGACCAGGCTGCCGACGACATCGGGGACGCGCTCGCGTTCGTCCGCGAGGGCTACGACCGGGTCCACCTCGTCGGCGTCTCGTGGGGCTGTCACACCACGGGTCGGCTGCTCGAACGCGACGCGCCCAGGGTGGCCTCGTATACGGCGGTCGCGCCGGCCTACAAACCACGGTACGACTTCGAAGAGGGACTGGCGGCCCTTGGCGTGCCGGGACTGGACGTGGCGTGGTACACCCAGGACAAAGCGACCGTCCGGGAACGCCAGGGCGGCGACGGCGCGCTCTTCGAGGCCATCTGGCGGGCACAGGTCGACTCGAATCAGGGCATCGACGCGGAGACATACGCCGCACAGACCGGCGCGCTGGCCGACTGGGCAGCCTCGGCCCGGGGTGACCCGGTCTGGGACCCCGCGGCCATCGACGTCCCGACGCTGACTGTCCGCGGCACCGCCGACGAGATCGCCGACCGGCCGGGAACGCTCGAGTACTACGACGAACTGGACGTCCCCGGCGACCGCGCCGACTACGTCGAGATCGCGGGCGCGGACCACTACCTCATGCACAGCGACCGCCGCCGGGAGTTCTTCCGGATGGTCCAGGCCTTCCAGGACCGGGTGAGCTGAATGGTTCCCGGTGATTCCGCGACCCACCGGCGGACGGGACTGGCGGTCACGGTGGTCGGCCTCGGCTTGCTGCTCGCCTTTCTCCTCGGGTGGACCGGCGTCGAGGACACCCTGCTCTCGTGGGCCGTGTTCCTCGCCGGCATCCTGCTGACGGCGGGGGGCACGACGCTGATCCGTCTCTCCGAGGCGGGCGAGAGCGGATAAGGGCGGGCAGGCACCTGCGGGTCGGTCACTGGCGGGGGTTGTCCGTGATGATCTCGCCCGACGTCGAGGCCCCCCAGACGACGACGCCGATGGCCGTGGCACCGACGAGCGCGACCGCGAGCCGACCCACTCGCCCGACGCCGAACGGGTCCGCGTCCGGGAACACGAACGACAGCGAGAGGAACCCCAGCGCGGAGATGGCGACGATGAGGGAGAGGACCACCACCCAGAACCGCACCCAGTAGTTCATAATTTCCGGTATTCAGCCGTCGAATATATCGTTTCCGCCGGGGCCGGTTCGTGCCTCGCCGGCCACCCCATCGCCGGCCGCCGGCAAGCCACCGAGTGCGTCGACGACTTCGCGGACGCGCTGGCTCGCCTCGCGGGGCACGACCAGCGTCCGGTCGCCGTAGCTCGCGACGAGGAGGCCCTCGACGCCGACGACAGCGACGTGGCCGTCGGAGGCGAGCACGCAGTCGGCGGCGTCGACGGCCAGTCCATCCCCGAGGACGGCGTTGCCCTCCCCGTCCCGGTCCCCGTCGGCCACGCGCCCGACCGCGTCCCAGGACCCCAGGTCGTCCCACTCGAAGGCCGCGGGCACCACGAACACGTCGTCGGCGTCTTCGAGGACTGCGCGGTCGACGCTGACGGGATCGACGGACTCGAACCCGCGGTCGGCGTCACCGGCCGCGACGGCGTCGACGAGGGGGGCCAGCGGCGAGTCCCGGGAAGCAGACAGGAACGCCTCGGGCGTCCAGGCGAAGATACCAGCGTTCCAGTAGTACCCGTCCGTGACGTACCGGCGGGCAGCCTCGGGGTCGGGCTTCTCGACGAAGCGCTCGACGGTGGCGTACTCGCCGCGGTCCTCGCCGGGCGCGATGTAGCCATAGCCCGTCGCGGGCCGGGTGGGTTCGACGCCGAGCGTGACGAGGCCGCCCGTCTCGACTGCGACGCTGGCGGCCGTGCGGGCAGTGGTCGCGAAGTCGCCCGCGACGTGGTGGTCGCTGGGGAGCGCGAGGAGGGCACAGTCGCCGACCTGCTCGCGGATCCGGCCCGCCGCGTAGACCAGTGCCGGGCCGGTGTCGCGGGGCCGTGGTTCGGTCAGGACCGCCGCGCCGGGGGCGTGCTCGCGGACCGCGTCGGCGTAGGCGGGCCGGGTGAGGACGTACGTCTCGTCGGCGAAGCCGGCCCG
>CAZUWC010000331.1:0-2853 GCA_964623935.1 uncultured Halobacteriales archaeon | reverse complement strand
TGATCTCCGGTTCGTTCTCGTCGGTGTCGACGATCAACTCGAAGTACTCCGCGCGGTTTGCCCCCTGGGTCCGGCTGGTGATCTTCGCCGGCTTGCCGCTGGTCAACTGGGCGTAGAGGACGGCCGCGGAGATGCCGATGCCCTGCTGGCCCCGGTTCTGCTCGCGGCTGTGGAAGCGGCTGCCGTACAGCAGTTTCCCGAAGATCTTCGGCACCTGCTCTTTCGTGATGCCCGGGCCGTTGTCGTCGATGGTAACCCGGTAGTAGTCGCCGGCCTCCTCGATCTCGACGAGGACGTCCGGGTGGATGCCGGCCTCCTCGGCGGCGTCGAGGGCGTTGTCGACGCCCTCCTTGACCGCGGTGACCAGGCCGCGGGCCCCCGAGTCGAACCCCAGCATGTGCTTGTTCTTCTCGAAGAACTCGGCGATGGAGATGGCCCGCTGGTTCTCGGCCAGCTCCTCGGCGATCCCAGCGTCCTCGCCGAGCGTCGACTGGAATGAGGTCATTCTGTACCCCTATTTCCACCCCGGGGGAATAAAAGGGGACCGCCACCGCAGTGAAAGTGAAACGGCGGTCGCCTGCCGTCGGATCCGGACCCACTTCGTCCCGGCTGGCCCGTACACGTTCGGGTGAAAAACTATTGTCTCGCTGCCGAACGCTACAGTTGGGTACTCGCTCGTGACCACGAACGCCTGCGGCGCCTGGGACAACGGTGATTGCGAAGGGACCGCGCACTGTCCGCCACGCTGCCCCCGATTCGTGGACCGCGAGGGATACCCGTATCTCCTCTTGGAACTCGGACGGCGGTCACCGCGGGGCCGGAACGGACTCGTCCAGCTGTACCGCGAGTATCCCGCGACCTTCCGGTCGATGGGAATCCCCCCTCGCGAGGTGTCGGCTATCCGTGACTGGCTGGGCACGCTGGACGATACCGGGTGCAACGTCGTCGCCTGGAGCGACGGCGAAGTCGTCGGCCACGCCTGCTTCGCGGCGACGGACGACGACGTCCCCGAGATGCTGGTGTACGTCGACCCCGCGTACCACGGCCGTGGCCTCGGTACGGAACTGGTCGAGCAGGTCGTCGCCCGTGCGGACCACCGGGGCCACGAGGCACTCACCCTGCACGTCCACGGCGACAACGAGGCGGCCGTCTCGGTGTACCGATCCCTGGGGTTCGAGACGGTAACGCGCCACGCGATGGAACTGGAGATGCGGCTCTCGCTGTCCGGTCCCATCGCCGAGCGGACCCAGTTGGCGCCGGCGGCCAGGGCCTGATACGGTTTAGTTTCACTGTTTACCGGTGATCGCCCGTACGGTACTAGCGATAACCGGTAATGAATGAAACTAAACCGTATGACTCCCCTACGAATCCCCCACCGCGGCCCTCTCGACCTCGACGATTTCCTCCGGGGGCCCGGCACTCGCGCGTCGCGTGCGAGCGCGTATGCGAGGAGTTTTAAATGAGGCTGTCCTACGAGTCTACAGGTTTTCACATGTCCGAGGAAAGCGAGTACAGCGCCGGGCAAATCCAGGTGCTCGAAGGACTGGAGGCAGTCCGAAAGCGCCCGGCGATGTACATCGGCTCGACAGAGTCACGCGGGTTACATCACCTCGTGTACGAGGTGGTGGACAACTCGATCGACGAAGCGTTGGCCGGACATTGCGAGTCCATCTCCGTGACCGTCCACGACGACGGGTCGGTCACCGTCGCGGACGACGGTCGCGGCATCCCCGTGGACACCCACGAGGAGCACGACCGCCCGGCACTGGAGGTCATCATGACCGTCCTCCACGCCGGCGGCAAGTTCGACAACAAGTCCTACCAGGTGTCCGGTGGACTCCACGGCGTCGGCGTCTCCGTCGTCAACGCCCTGTCCCAGCGGCTCACCGTCGAGGTACGGCGTGACGGCGCCCTGTGGCGGGAGTCGTTCGACACGGGGGAACCCCTCGGCCTCGAACGGGTCCGGGACCTCGCCCCCGACGAGGAAACCGGGACCGAGATTCGCTTCTGGCCCGACACTGATATCTTCGAGGTCACCGAGTTCTCCTACTCGCGGCTGGCGAGTCGCCTCCGCGAACTCGCCTTCCTGAACTCCGGCGTCGAGATCGTCCTGCAGGACGACCGCGACGGCGAGAGCGACCGGTTCCTGTACGACGGCGGCATCCGGGAGTTCGTCGAGTACCTCAACGAGACGAAGTCGGCGCTCCACGAGACGGTCATCTACTTCGAGGACGCGGAAGAGGACATCCAGGTCGAAGTCGCGATGCAGGCGACGGACGAACTCCAGGGGTCGATTCACGCCTTCGCGAACAACATCAACACACGCGAGGGCGGAACGCACCTCACCGGGTTCAAGACCGCCCTGACCCGCGTCGTCAACGACTACGCGACCAGCAACGACCTGTTGAAGGACCTCGACGACACGCTGAAAGGCGACGACATCCGCGAGGGCCTGACGGCGGTCATCTCGGTGAAACATCCCGACCCGCAGTTCGAGGGCCAGACGAAGACGAAACTGGGCAACAGCGAGGTCCGTGGCATCGTCGAGGGGGCGATGCACGAACGCCTCGGCACGTTCTTCGAGGAGAACCCCTCGACTGCGGAGGCCATCGTCAGCAAGGCCGTCGAGGCCGCGAAGGCCCGCAAGGCCGCGAAGAAGGCCGAGGAACTGACCCGGCGCAAGAGTGCACTGGAGTCGACGGCGCTGCCGGGCAAACTCGCGGACTGCCAGACGAAAGACCCCACGGAGTCCGAACTGTACATCGTGGAAGGCGACAGCGCGGGGGGTTGCTTTACCGGTGATACGGAGGTGGCCCTCGCATCTGGGCGGTCGATCACGTTCGAGGAACTCGT
>CAZUWC010000330.1:0-2853 GCA_964623935.1 uncultured Halobacteriales archaeon | reverse complement strand
TTCGCGCGGTGTGGGCCCTCGGCGCGGTCGCCGACGGCGTCCCGTGGGACGATCGTCCGGTAGCCGTGCTGGAGGCTGTCGACCGCCGTCGCGCGCACACAGCCACTGGTCGTGACGCCTGCAATCACGAGCGTGTCGACGCCGTCGGTCGTCAGTTCCGTCGCCAGGTCCGTCCCGAAGAAGGCGCTGGCGTACTTCTTGAGGATGACCCGCTCGTCGCTCTCGGGGGCGATGCGGTCGTCGACCTCGACGGCATCGGTCCCCAGTCGGAGTTCCCGCAGGGCCGGCACCTTCTCGATGAACACGCCGGCGTCGCCGTAGGACTCCTCGTAGGCGACGGTCGTGAAGTACCGCGGGAGGTCACGCTCCCGGAACGCCGCCAGCAGGTCGCCGGCCCGCGCGACGACCCCGTCCAGGTCGGACCCGAGGTTCGTCCCGGGGTCGGTGAAGGCGTTGATGAGGTCGATGACGACCAGCGCCGGCGCGTCACCGAATCCCGCGTCGGACCCGAAATCGCGCTCCTCGTAGAGGCGCGCGGTCTCCTCGATCCAGTCCGCGTCGTCGCCGTCAGTCATCTGTACCGTGCGTCGAACTCCTCCCGTTCCCGACTGATGCGCTCGGCCAGCGTCTCCTCGTCCGGAAGGGGGCCGAAGTCGAACTGCTCGGGGTCACCCCGCTCCTCGTGGATTGACTCGCGGCGCCGGTCGGTCGCGTCCGCGTCGACCTCGCCGTCCTCGACGACCACGCCGTACTCTTCGCGGGCGGCCGCCTCGGAGACGAGGCCGCGCCGGACCTCCCGTGCGACGACGTCGGGGTCGCGGTCGAGCGGGTCGCCGAGCCCGCCACCGCCCGCGCTCTCGAAGACGAGTTTGTCGCCCGCCCCGACCCCCAGGTTCTCGACCTTCGATGGCAACTCCTCGGTGGTCCCGTCGGCCCGGACGAGCGTCTTCTTGCTCGTGCCCGCGTGCTTGCCGCCGTCGACACCCCAGGGGTGGGTGTGTGCCCGGTCGTCCTGGAACGTAATGGCGCCCGGTTCCTCGAAGCGGTAGACGCGGGTGATGCCGTGGCCCCCGCGGAACTGGCCGGCACCGCCCGTGTCCGTCCGGGCGGTGTACTCCTCGATGGTCAGCGGGTAGTAGGCTTCCAGGTACTCGACGGGGACGGTCCGGAAGAGTGGCCACCAAGAGTGGCCGTCCAGCCCGTCGCCGCCCGGTCGGGCGGGGATGCCGCCATACAGAATTTCGAGCAACTGGAAGTCGTTGCCCTCCGAGTCGGTGCCGGCGTAGACGAGGTTGGGGCTGGTGCCGTAGCTGCCGGCGACGCTGAACCCCTCGATGGCCTTCGAGAATGCGGCCTGGAGGATGTCGAAGTGGCGGGCCATCAGCGTCAGCCGGTTCCCGAGCGCCGCCGGGAACTCCGGTTTTAGGACCGAGCCCTCGGGGATGTCGACGTTGATCAGGTCGTAGAAGCCGTCGTTGAACGTCAGCTCGGGGTCGAAGGCCATGATGAGAAAGACCCCGACGAACATCTTGAACATCTTCTCGTTGAGCAGGAAGTTGACCGTCCCCTGGACCTGCTCGTCGGAGCCCTCCCAAGAGACGTACACCTCGTCGTCCTCGCGCCACATCTCGATGCGGAGCTTGATGGGGCCGTTCCCCAAGCCGTCGTCGTCGGCGTAGTCCTCGAAGACGACCGGCTCCTCGGGGACGAGGTCGAGGATGAGCTGGCGCACGCCCTCGCGGGTGCGGTCCAGCAGGGCGTCACACCCCTCGACGTAGGTCTCCTTCCCGAAGCGGTCACACAGCCCTTTGACCCGTTCCTCGGCGGTGGCGGTGCCCGCGGCGAGCGCCTTGATGTCGGCCTCGGCGTGGTCGGGCAGGCGGGTGTTGTGGGTGAACGAGTAGAGCAACTCGTCGTCGAACTCGCCGGCCTTGTACAGTTTCGTCGGGGGCAATCGCATCCCCTCCTCGAAGATGCTCCGCGCCTCGATGGGGATGGAACCGGGCGTCTTCCCGCCGACGTCCATCAGGTTGCCCCACTGGCTCGCAAAGCCAACGAGGTCGTCGTCGTAGAAGATGGGGCGCAACAGGAGCATGTCCGGCGTGTGGGAGACGGCCCCGGCACACATGTAGGGGTCGTTCGTCGCGATGACGTCGCCCTCCTCCAGGTCCTCGCGCGTGTACCGGGAGTTCTCGAGGATTGTGTCGATTGCGCTGCCGAACTGGCCCATCACCATCCGCCCCTCGGCGTCGGCGATGAGGGGGAACTGGTCGGACTGTTCGCGGATGACGGGGCTGATGGCGGTCGTCTCGACAACGCGATCCATCTCGTAGCGGGTGTTCGAGAGCGTGTTCTCGATGATGTCCAGCGTCGTCTCGTCGACGTCGTGCTCGCCGACGAACTCGGGCGTGCTCATGCTGTCTCACCTCGGGTGATCTCGATAGCTTCGTAGCGATCCACGCGTGCGGTGTGGCCGGGCTGGACGACGACCGTCGAATCGTCCTCGACGACGACCGCCGGCCCCTCGATGTGGTTGCCCGGCGCCAGCGCCTCGCGGTCGTAGACCGGCGTCTCGTGGTACCCTTCGTCGAAGTAGACCTCGTGGTAGCCCGTGCGGGCGTCGCTGGGGTCGGCGCCCCCCTCCTCTCGGGCCTCGAGTTCGACGCCGTCGACGACGCCTCGGCCGATGACACGGAGGTTCGCAATCTCGAGCGGTGCCTCCAGCGCGAAGTCGAACCGCTGGTCGTAGCGGGCCTCGAAGTCCGCCTTGATCGCGTCCAGGCCTGCTTCGCCGCGCAAGTCCTCGACGTCGACCGGGATGGACAGCTGGACGTCCTGGCGGAAGTACCGGCA
>CAZUWC010000329.1:0-2856 GCA_964623935.1 uncultured Halobacteriales archaeon | reverse complement strand
CCAAGCACCCGACTTGTAATCGGGAGTTCGTGGGTTCAAATCCCACCCCTGGCTTACAACACAGTTTCGTCGAACTCGGAAAGCGAGAGACTCCCTTCGACCACCGCGGTTGCCCCGTCCTGTGTCGTCGATACCAATTTCGACAGTGGCCGTGAGGAGCGGTGGTTCGGACCACTGATACCGACTGCTGTGGTTCGTTACCGGTTCGACCGCATGACTGTGTGTGGTCGACCTGGAAAGTAGCTACAGCAGTCATCATGAGATCGCCGTCTGTTCCGTGGGAACGAAAAGAAGTACGCACGACCGTCTCATAGTGATTGCTGTAAGCCTTTTCCGGATCAACCGCACGGCGTGACGCGGGTGAAACGGTAAATCGTTACAGCAATCAGTATCAGACCAGCATCTGGGCGGCCATGTTCGCCGTCTCGGCGACGGGGCCGAACGCGGGCAACAGCAACACGGTCATCACGGCGGCGATGGCGATGGCGGCGTACAGGCCGGTGGGGTAGTTCTCGATTTCGAGGTCGCCGTTGGGTTCCTCGATCCACATCGCCTTGACGACCCGGCTGTAGTAGTACAGGGAGACGGCGCTGTTGATTATCAGCGCGGCCGCGAGGATGGCGACGCCGCCGTTGATCGAGGCCATGAGCAGGTAGAACTTCGAGAAGAACCCGCCGCCAAGCGGCAGGCCCGCAAGCGAGAACAGGAACACCGACATCGCCGCGCAGGCGAAGGGTGCCTCCGTCGCGAGGCCGTTGAAGTCCTCGAAGGTCCGGCCGACGTCCCAGTGTTCGGCCAGCGCGATGAACAGGAACGCGCCGGTGTTCATGAACGCGTAGACGAGCAGGTGGGCCATGCCCGACCCCAGCACGAAGGAGTGGTTGGCGCCGTCGGTCAGGGCCGCCAGCGCGATGAGGACGTAGCCGGCATGCCCCACCGAGGAGTAGGCGAGCATCCGCTTGACTTTCTCCTGTTTGAGCGCGGCGAAGTTGCCGACGGTCATCGTCGCCACGGCGAGCACCTGGAAGGCGACGACCCAGTCGACGGCACCGATGACGTCGATGGGGAACGCAGTGAGGAACACCCGGAACGCGAGCACGAACCCGGCGGCCTTCGAGGCCGAGGAGAGAAAGCCGGAGATGGGCGCAACGGCGCCCTCGTAGGCCTCGGGTGCCCAGAAGTGGAAGGGGACGCTGGCGGTCTTGAACGCGAACCCGCCGATGACCATCACCACGCCCAGGCCGAGCACGCCGACCAGCGAGGTACCACCCAGGGCTGCGGCGATGGCGTCGAACTGCAGCGAGCCCGTCGCGGCGTAGACCAGCGAGATACCGTACGCGAAGATTGCCGACGAGAGGGCCCCGATCAGGAAGTACTTCAGCCCGGCCTCGACGCTGCCGCGGTTGTGCTTGAGGTACGCGACCAGCGCGTAGGAGGGCAGTGAGGCCAGTTCCAGGCTGACGAACGCAGTGGCCAGCGAGTTGGCGGTCGACATCATCGCCATCCCGGTCGCGGCGAGCATCACCAGCGAGTAGAACTCCGCCTGGTAGTCCATGCCCTGGAGGTAATCGTAGCTGGCCAGCACGACGAGCGTGACGACGCTGGCGATCAGCGCCGTGAAGAAGAGGCTCATCCCGTCGACGACTAAGTTGGCCCCGAACAGTTCGATGGCGCCGTTCCGGCGTGGCTGGCCGGTGCCGGCGACGAGGTACCAGCCCGTGACCGCGAGTGCCAGCAGCGAGCCCACGACGGAGATGCCCGCGAGCAGGCCGCTGTTGTGGCTCTCGGGCTCGATGGCGTCGTAGACGAACAGCACGAGCGCCGTCAGCCCGAAGACCGCCATCGGCGCCAGCGCCATCCACGGCGGGAGTGTCGTGGCGGCCATCAGACACCACCCCCGATGAGCGGCTCGATGGCGTCCTGGATCATCCCGTAGGCGATGTCAGGGGCCACGCCGAGGACGACCACCAGCAACAGGAGGACAGCCAGCGGCGCCACCTCGTGAACGGGCGCCGGGCCGACCTCGTAGTCGGTCTCCAGGCGGTAGGGCCCGAAGAGGGTCCGCTGCATGGCCCACAGCAGGTAGCCCGCGACGACGACGATACCGAACATCGCCACCGCGGTGAACACGGGCGCACCGGGCAGCACCGTCGACTGGAACGAGCCGATGAACACGAGCACCTCGCCGGCGAACCCGGCCATCAGCGGCAGGCCCATGTAGGCGAAGGCGCCGGCCACGAAGATGCCCACCGTCCAGGGCATCCGGTCGGCCATCCCGGACATGTCGCCGACCATCCGGGTGTGGGTGGCGTTGTAGATGACGCCGACGACCATGAACATCAGCCCCGAGATGAGGCCGTGGGAGATCATCTGGAAGGTCGCGCCGCCGATCCCGTGGGCGGTAAACGCGACCAGGCCCAGGATGACATAGCCCATCGAGGAGATAGAGGAGTAGGCGACGATGCGCTTGAGGTCGCGCTGGGCCAGGGCGAGCATCGCGCCGTAGATGACGCTGACGACGCCGAAGGCCGCGATGACCGGTGCGTTGGCGGCCGCGACGTCGGCGAGCATGGTGAAGTTGAACCGCAACAGTGCGTAGGTCCCCATCTTCAGCAGGACGCCCGCCAGGATGATCGAGACCGGCGTCGGCGCCTGGACGTGGGCGTCGGGCAGCCACGTGTGGAAGGGCACCACGGGCACCTTGACGGCGAACCCGGCGAACATGGCGACGAACGCGAGGAACTTCAGCGTCGCCGGCTCGATGCCCGCGAACGTCGACAGTTCGCCACCCCGGACGCCCTGGGCAATCTCGGGCAGGCCCAGCGTCGTGAGCGAGTCGCCCAGCCCGAACACGAG
>CAZUWC010000328.1:0-2861 GCA_964623935.1 uncultured Halobacteriales archaeon | reverse complement strand
ACTCGTCGGGATCGACCTTCGTCTCCGGGGAGGCGTTCGTCGTCACCATGCACATGGGATAGAGCGAGCGAAGATCTAGTACGCTGACATTTTCGCGCACGCCAGTGATCGGGTCGAAGACAGCGCCGCCCTCGTACTCCTCGCTCTCCTGTTGGCCCTTCGAGGGGAGGGCATACTCGTCGTGGAGTTTGTGGAGGACGTACATGTCGACGGCGTCGCCGGGGGTGGTGGCGTCCTCGATTTTACAGCCGACGAAGCGGCGGACATCGTCCCAGAAGTCGACGATGTCCTGGTCGCGGTCCAGTTCCACGCAGAGTTCGACGTCCCGGAGGTTGTACTCCAGGAGGCGTTCGGGGTCGGATTCCCAGAGGTCGCCGATGTCGCCCGGGTACCGCTCCTTGCCGACGCCGAGTTCCTGCTGGCCGACCTCCTCCAGGCGGTAGGACTCGAGTTCGGTGAACTGGGTGCGCTGGTAGGCATACAGGAGGTCGAAGACGACCCGGCCCTTGACGTCGGGGCCCTGCCAGTCGCTGCGCCAGACCGTATCGACGCGGGAGAGACGGTTGTAGTCGAGGTGCCGGTCGGTCCCGCCGTTCAGTTCCTCGAGGCGGTCGATGAGGTAGGGGGCGTCGAAATCGGTGAAGTTCCACCCGCAGGCCAGATCCGGGTCGGTGTCGTCGATGTAATCGAGGAACGCCTCGAGCATCGCCTCCTCCGTCTCGAAGACACAGACGTTGACGTCGATATCGTCGTCCTCGATTGGTTCGTAGTCGGGCAACTCGGTCGGGGGCGTCGAGCCCTCGTCAGCGTCGTAGAGCCAGGCGACGTACTCCTCGCGGTAGGAGTCGTGGGAGGTCAGACAGATGATCGGTTCCTCGCCATCCTCCGGAAAACCCCGGCGGTCCTCGACCTCGATGTCGAAGGTGTTGACCCGCAGCTCCGCGTCGACGTCGGTCGGTTCGACCTCCTCGTGGTGGACCCGCAGCGTGGTCCGGCCGGACCCGTCGTCGGTTTCGCGGGCGGGGACGCGCACGCCGCTGGTGATGTCCTTGTCGATGAGAAACCGGTTCGGAAAGAGGATGTCGGCCTCGTAGTGCTCGAAGTCCTCGCGGACGTTCCCGACGTCGCGGGGGGTCTGGCCGAAGATTTTGACGAGGCGCTCCCCGCGCATGGACTCGTAGGGCTGGCCGTCCGCGCCGGTCTCCTCCCACCCGGTGATCCGGTCGTACTCGCGCAGACGTCCCTCGGTGACGTTCGCCGCGGGCGCGTAGAAGTACGGCCGGAACTCGTGGACGCGAGCGTGGACGAGTTCGTTCTCGCGGGTGCGCCCGAAGACGTGGACGACAGGCTGCTCGTCGTCGCCACGCCCCTCGACGGTGTAATCGACCTGCGTGACCGCTATCTCCACGGCTTCCTCGACCGGGGCGTAGACCTGTTCGCTGGGATCGACGCGGGCCGCTTCGGGACCACCGTTGCCCGCGACGGCCGCGGCCTCCTCCTCGACCGGCCGGTCCCCCGCGTCGTCGCCCTCGAAATCCCCGAGTTCGAACTGTCCCATCGGTCCCGGATGTTCGCGCCCTCGGCCTAAAACCCCCCGGTCCCTCGTCGGGGCGGGCGTTCTCCGGCAGACCGGCAGATTCGCCTCAACGGAAAGATACTTGGCATGTAGTGACATACCACTCGCCGTGGTGTCAGACCAGACGGAATCCGGGACGGCTGGTGGTACCGACTCCGAAGCGCGCACGTCGGGGGACGGCGGGGCAGTCGCGGGGGTTGGGACCTACGAGGCAGACGACACTGTCGTCTTCTACGACACCGAGAACCCACTGGCGTGGGTGCAATCGCAGGTGACGGTCACACTCGACGAGACGGTGTGAGCGTCACCCGTCAGAGAGGTCACTGCGTCCGCTCCAGAGAGGGATTACCCTGGTCGACCAAGGGGGAGGACCCGCAGGTGTGACAACCTGCCGCAGGCGTTATTATCATAGAGACGAACCTGGATGTATGGTCCCCATCGAGGTCCTCCACGTCGACGACTCTGAGGCCGCCACGACGACGGCAGAGATTCTCGAACGCGAGAACCGGCGGTTCGAGGTCGACACCGCACGGACCGTCAGCGGCGCGCTCGACCGCCTCGACAGCAACGACGACCGGCCGGAGGTCGACTGCGTCGTCAGCGGCTACGAGATCCCCGGCGCGGACGGACTGACTCTGCTCGAGGCGGTCCGCGGCGAGTATCCCGACCTCCCGTTCGTCCTGTTCACCGGCCGGAGCAGCGAGGACCTCGCTCGCGCCGCCATCGCGCGCGGGGTCGACGGGTACCTGGAGAAACGGTCCGCAACCGACCAGTACGCGCTCCTGGCCAACCGCATCGAGGCCAACGCCGAACGGTACCGGGCCAACGAGCGCGTCGAGCGACTGCACGAGGCGACGCGAGCGTTCATGCGCGCCCCGGACCGGGCGGGCGTCTGCGAGGCCGCCATCGACGCCATCGGCGGGATACTCGGGTTCCCCCTGAGCACGGTCTGGCTCCTCGAAAAAGGCGAGGACGACGCCGCGACCAGGAAGGCCCTGCAACCCGTCGCGGTCAGCGAGGGGGCCCGCGAGGAGTTCGAGGATATTCCAACCTACGAGCCGGGTGAAGGGCTCTCCTGGGAGGCCTTCGAGTCCGGCGAGACGGTCTTCTACCGCGACGTCGACGAACAGCCCGGGGCCTACGACCCGGACACGCCGGTCCGGTCGGAGCTAATCCTCCCGCTGGGCGATCACGGCGTGATGAACGTCGGGTCGACGCGCCGCCGCGAGATCGACGACATCGACCGCTCGCTGGCGGACCTCCTGGCGGCCAACGTCGAGGCCGC
>CAZUWC010000327.1:0-2896 GCA_964623935.1 uncultured Halobacteriales archaeon | reverse complement strand
CCGTGACGGCCCCCACCAGAAGGAGCGAGTTCACCACGATCTGGAGCGTATCGGGGTCGAGCAACAGCGAGGCGACGCGCCCGAACTCGACCTCGCCCGCACGCAACAGGACCCACGCCACCGGCGAGAGCAACACCACTGCGAGCAGAACCGAGACGGCAGACAGCAGGGAGGGCAGCGACTCGCGGAGTCGCTCGAATCCGCCGCGGTAGGTCCGGCCGTCCGGCGTTGCCATCAGAGGACGTCAGTGTCCCTGAGTAATTCGAGTGTCGGTTCGACGTCGGCCAGTTCCGTGAGGTCGACGTCCGGCGGGTTCAGTTCCTCGATAGTGGGAAGGCCGCCGGCGGGTGGGACCTCCGGGACAGTCGGGTAGGCGAAGGTCGTCGTGGCGAAAAACTCCTGGGCCTCCGAGGAGAGGAGATGCCGCATGAACGTCACGGCCAGTTCCTCGTTGTCGGTCCCCTGGATGATCTCCGCGCCCGAGGTGTTGATGAGCGCGCCGGCGTCGTTGGTGGTGAACGTGATGTCGACGGGCGCGTTCTGCCGGGCGTTCTTGATCCGCAACGCGTAGTAGTGGTTGGCCAGTCCGGCCACGACTTCGCGGTTGGCGACGGCGTTCGAGGTGAGGAACTCGTCGTTCAACTGCAAAGCGCCGTGGTCTTTCATCGCCAGCAGCCACTCTCTGGTCTGGTCGCGTCCACGGAGCACGCGCATCGCCGTCACGAACGCCTGGAACGCGCTGTAGGTCGGCGCCCACCCGAACGCGTCCTCGAAGGCCGACACCTCGGGGAACTCCTGGACCGTATCGGGGATATCCGATTCGGACAACGCCTCGGTGTTGTAGGGGACGGCCCGGGCCCGGCCGGCGAATCCGACCCACTGGTCGGTCCGCAAACTCCCGGGGACCGCGCTCGTCACCTCCGAGGGCAGGGAGACGGTCGCACCCTCCCGGGCGACGGCGCCGAGTGACCCGGCGTCGACGGCCATGAACAGGTCGGCCGGGCTCGTTCCGGCCGCCGACTCCTCGATGATCCTGTTGGCGAGGCCCGCGGAGGAATCCAGCGTCGTACTGACCTCGAAGTCCGGGTAGACGTTCTTGAACCGCTCGATGAGGTCGAGGTACAGCCCCCCCTCGCCGCCGCCGAGATACAGCGTCAGTTCCCCCGAGAGGTCCGGGAGTTCCGTGATCGACGTGCCGCCGGGAGGGTCGCGTTGCTGGACCAGCGGCCCGGACCCACGGAAGTTCGCGAGTGCGGTCGGGTCGTCCGGCGTCCCACCGGTGGCGGTGCCGTCGCCGCCGTCACCGCCATCCCCGCCGTCGCCATCTCCGCCGCCGTCGCCGCCGTCGCCCGTTCCGGGACAGCCGGCGAGCGCCCCGGTGCCGACGAGGGCCGTCGTCGCGACGAATCGCCGGCGGGACACGCGGCCGTGGTTGCTGTGCGTTCGGTCTGTGTGGTTGTGTTCGTCGGTCATTTCAGTCGTCTCCCAGGCCAGTGACGCCGGCCCGTGCGTGGTCGGTCCCACCGAGTGCCTCCAGACAGTCCAGCCAGTCGAGCATGTGCTCGCCGACGTAGTTCAGGAAGGCACCGTTCTCGTAGTCCTCGAAGTCCCCGGCGGCAAGTTCCCGGCCCATCGCCTCGAAAACGCCCGCGTAGGTGCTGGCGTCCCCGCCGACGCCGTCGACGACCTCCCAGACGTGTTCGTTGAGTTCCAGGCCGTGGACCTCGTTGGTGAGGTCCGAGAACGTCGAGCGGGGGGCCTTGTTGTGCTCACAGAGCGGGTAGCCGTTGATGATCCCCTTGCCCAGCACGTCGCAGGCACGCTTGAGAAAGACGCCCGACCAGATGTCGTCGAAGCGGCCCACGTCCCAGGGGTTGTCGTCCATCGGGAGCTGGTAGAACGCGGGGACGACCTCGCGGCGGAAGGCCAGGTTCATCGAACAGACGGTGAGGTACTGCCCCTCGGCGACGACGAAGTCGCCCTCGAAGTCCCCGGCGCTCGTCCGGGTCTGGGCCTGTCCGTCCAGGTCACCGTCCATCAGGATCCGGACGGCGTCCAGGTCCGGGACGTTCGTCCACAGCCCCTGGGAGGCGACCACGTCGTCGACGACTGTCTGCGAGGTGTCGACGGTTTCGTCCATCGCGCTGTAGGGGTACCCCCGCGGATAGAGGCCGTGGTCCTCGGCGTTCTGATAGAGGACGTTCACCCACCGCTCGTCGGAGCGGACTTCCTCGACTGCCCCCTCGTACTGGAGATTCCGGAGGTGCCGGCCGAAGAAGTCAAAGTCCGCGTGGGGCCGGGTGTCGTCGTCGATGAAGACGCCGTACGGGAAGTCGTTGGCCCACAGGTACAGCAGGCCAAAGGAGGTCTGTGCGTGGCTCGCCTCGGGGACGAGGTGGGTGTACTCGCCGGCGGCCTGCCGGTCGAGCCACCGCTCCCGGCGCGTCCCGTCGAACACCTCGCCCGAGATGCCAAGGTCGGTGAGCATCTCCTCCATCGCGTCCGTCTCGCAGAAATCCTCCGTGACGAGCACGGCGTGCAACCGGTCGGTGTCGAATCCGTGTTCGCGGGCGTTCCCGACGTAGGACCGGAGACACTCGTACTCGCGTATCGTGGGCACGATGAGGCAGACGTCCCCTCGTGTTGCTGTCATCGTCTGTCCCGGGAGTCTTTAGGCAACCCTAAAAGACCTGTCGATTTAGGCCGGCCAAAAGGGTCTGCTGTGCGCTACGTAGTCGTTCGTATGGCCGGGAGCGCGTCCCGAGCACGGACGTGCGAGGGCAAGCGACCCGGGGAAGGGCAGGCCTGCCGTCGGCGGGGTGGGACCGAAAGGGGCCGGCCGCTCGATCCCTCCCGGGCGCAGCAAGCACGCGACCGGAGGGAGCGCGCGCAGCAA
>CAZUWC010000326.1:0-2902 GCA_964623935.1 uncultured Halobacteriales archaeon | reverse complement strand
AGCGCGACGACGAACTCGCTTTCGCCCATGCGGTCGGCGCCGCGCTGGCGGAACGGCGCGGCCACGGCCCGGCGGAGACTCATCGCTAGCCAGGGCGTGTCGACGCGCCCTAAATCTGTCGCGCGACGCTTCGAGAGGTTCAAGTGGCCACGCGGGCTTGCAGACGACATGAAGTACCAGGGACCCGCCACGCGCAAACGGACGGGCGGCCGGCGACGCCACGCCAGCGACAAGAAGAAACACCAACTGGGCTCGGAACCGACCGAGACGCAGGTCGGCGAACCGCGGTTCAAGTACGTCGACGCGCGCGGCACCACCGAGAAGGTGCGGGCGATCACGACCGACACCGCCAGCGTCGCGACTGACGGCGACGTCGTCGCAGCGACCATCGAGAACGTCGCGGAGAACCCGTCGAACCCCAACTACGCCCGGCGGAACATCATCACCAAGGGCGCGGTCATCGAGACCAGCGAGGGGCGGGCCCAGGTGACCTCCCGGCCCGGACAGGACGGCCAGGTCAACGCCGTCGCGGTCGAGTAGCGAGGGTCCCGGGGTCGTCGCTGCTCGTGCGACGCTCCTCTAGAATCACCTCGAGGGCCTCCGAGGTCCTGCCCTGGTCGCGGAGTCGCCGGACGCGCTCGGCGGCCTCCGGGTCGACCAGGTCGCGACTGAGGAACTCCTCGACCAGTTCCCGGGACTCCCGCTCGTAGTCGGTGTCGAGTGTCGCGGCCATCGTATCCGTTACCAGCGAGGCTACCAGGTAAAAGGGGGGTCTCCGTTCAGACCGTTCACGACCGTTCATACGGCCGATTACGGGTGTTTCGGGGGAATCGGTGTCGGACAGTTGTCAGGGTTTGGGGGCGGCCTTTTGAAGGGCGCTCTCGGCGATGTTGCCGCCGTAGTCGGCCGTCCGTGACAGCGAGTCGGTGACCAGTCCGAGCACCTGCGCGAGCTGCGGGTCGAACTCGCGGATCTCGTCGTCGACCGTGCGGACCTCGTCGTCGACGTCCCTGATCTGGCCGCGGGCCTCGTTGGCCAGCTCCACGGCCTGGTCGGAGTCTTCCTCGAGGAGGGCGTCCATGGCCGTCTCGGGGACCTCCCGGGCCTGCTCCTGGAGGGACTCGATGGGTTCGACAGCTGTCGCGGGCACCTCGTCGATCTCCAGCGAGAGGTCCGCGATCTTGGTCGCGTGGTCGGCGATCCGCTCGAGCTGGCGGGCGCTGGACTGGAAGTCGAAACAGGTCTCCCGCGGGAAGCCGATCTCGTTGGCGGCCGTGGGGTTGCGCAGAACCGTCCGGAACACACGCGAGACCATGTACCAGAGGCGGTCGACGTCGTCGTCGCGTTCCTTCACGTCCTGGGCGAGTTCTGCGTCGTTGGTGACCAGCGCCTCCACCGCGTCCGCGAGCATCGTCAGCGAGACCAGCCGCATCCGCGTGATGGCGTTGTGGACCGACAGCTCCGAGGAGTCGAGCAGGTCCTGCAGAACGACGCGGTCCGAGGTCTCCTCGATGACCTCCAGGCCCACCAACCCCTGGGTGGCGTCGCGGATGATGCGCCGCTGTGTCGCGGTGATGCGCGAGGACTCCAGGACGATGACGTCGAACCCGCTGACGTACATCGTCATCACCGCCCGCGTGAGTTCGTGGTCGACGTCCATGCCCGTGATGTCGAGTTCGCCCTCGACCCGGTCGGTGTCACTCCGGGGTGACAGGAGGAGGAGGTCCTCCTCGGAGTGGAACTCCACGATACTCCCCGCGCTGATGTCGTTGTCCGTCGCCCACCCCTTCGGGAGGGAGACGGTGTAGGTTGACCCGCCCGTGACCTGGACCTTGCGTGTCTCCATACGTGCCGGTATCGTTCCTCCCCGATAATAAAAGATACTGATTCTATATACTCGGAACTCAATCGACGTATATCCCGCGAACTTTGTCCTGTTGCCCACGAATCCCCGAAATCGGACCGAAAGGGTTCGTCTTCGGGGCATCCTGGTAGATCGATACGGTATCTGAGGCCCCCGAATCCCGGCGCTTCAGCCGCTATGATGAATATAGGACGATGCTTGCGGGAGTGTACCAACACCAAAATATATATTAATATATATTGCTCATTTCGTTCATAGTGGGGTATTTATTCATCACATCGCTCCCCTCCACTAATGAGGTCTGGGAAGCAGTACCGCGACCGGCACAACGCTTTCGACCACATCCCTATACATCACCGGCAAGTTCGGGTAGCTCTCAGCCGGTTCCATCGCGTAGCATGTCTGCGAAGGCACTCGGCATCCCCGAGTCCTCGATGCCCGTGGCGGCCCGTTCGACGTCGTACTCGACGCGGTGGAACTCGACGCTCAGGTCCCCGCTGTCGCCGGCGAGTGTCACGTAGCAGGCCCGCGGGTCGCCGTCTTTCGGCTTGCCGACGCTGCCGGCGTTGACGACGTGGCGCCCGCTCGGGAGCGTTTTGTGGTAGGGGATGTGCGTGTGACCACAGACCATGACGTCCGCCCCGACCGAGTCGACCAGGCGCTCGAAACTCGAATCCGGGCGGTCCTCGTAGAGGTACTCGTTGACACGCCGCGGGCTTCCGTGGACGAGGACGACGTGCAGGTCGCCGAGTTCGAGCGCGATGTGTTCCTCGAGGTCCCGGAGGGACGCCCGGTTCTCGTCGGTGATCCCCTCGTTGGTCCAGGCGATCGACCGATCGCCCCGGCGCTGTTCGATTTCGGTCTGGTAGGCACACCCGCAGTCTTCGCTGTTCGCGCCGACGCCCTCGTCGTAGTTGCCCGCGATGGTCGGGACCTCGCGCGTCCGAACGAACTCGACGACCTCGTTGGGGAACGTGGCGTACCCCACGAGGTCGCCCAGGCAGTACCGCTCGTGGAGGCCACGCTCGTCCATGTCGG
>CAZUWC010000325.1:0-2936 GCA_964623935.1 uncultured Halobacteriales archaeon | reverse complement strand
TCGCGCCCCGGGTGGGGCGAAACTGCTCACGGGCTTATAGCCGACAGTATCAGGGGTAGACCAGAACCGTCGCGTGTTCGCCGTCGAGAACGGCCACCTCTTCACCGGACTCGGCGCGGTGTTCCTCGCGGAGGTCGACGGCCTCGCCCGGGATGACCGCCACCTCGTTCCCGAGATCGACCTCGATTTCGTCCTCGTACTGTTTCTGTTGTTTGACCGCCTCGGGGTCCATCGACTCGAGGGCGGCGATGACCTCGCCGGCTTGGTCGCGGAACTCCGGCCCGATGGTGGCGTGGTCGGGGTCGACCGCGACCGGAACGAGTTCGACGTTGGGCACGCCCTTCCGGACGTGGACCGGCGCGTTGACCGCCTCCGAGAGGTCGTAGGTGTCGACGGCCCGATCGGGCGTCTCCTCGGGGTAGACCTCGATCTTCGAGAGTTCGGCGTTCAGGGCCAGTCCCTCCTCGGACTTCCAGCCCCGCACTGTCGAGGCGACGTCGGCGACGAGCGCGCCGGCCACCTCGGCTTCCTCGTCGTCCATCTCGACGTCGGGCCAGGCCGCCGCGTGGACGCTTCCCTCGGTGGCGGGCAGGGCGTGCCAGGCCTCCTCGGTCAGGAACGGCGCGAACGGCGAGAGCATCCGCAGCGAGGCCGACACCGCCGTCGAGAGGGCCTGCCGCGCGGCATCGCGCTCGCCCGGCCGGCCCTCGTAGAGGCGGCCCTTGATGAGTTCGAGGTAGTCGTCGGCCAGGTCGTGCCAGACGAACTCCCGTAGCTCCCGGAGCGCGGCGTCGAAGCGGTACTCGTCCATGTGACCCTGGACCTCGCGTGCGACACAGGAGCACCGCGAGAGGATCCACCGGTCGACGTCCCGGTAGGCCGGTTCGGCCAGGGGCTCGCGCTCGTCGTCGAGGTGCCCGGCCGCGAAGCGGGTGATGTTCCAGACTTTCGTCGAGAAGCGACTCGCGGATTTGACTTCCTTCCACTGGAACTGGATGTCGCTGCCCGGTTGACCCCCGAGCGCCATGGCCTGCCGGAACGCGTCGGCGGAGTACTCCGCGACGGCCTCCTCGGGCTGGACGAAGTTCCCGCGGGACTTGGACATCTTGTTGCCGTCCTCGCCGAAGACCATCCCGTTGATGAGGGCGTCCTCCCAGGGGATTTCCTCCTCCAGGGCACTCACCCGGAGGATGGTGTAAAAGGCCCACGTGCGGATGATGTCGTGACCCTGCTCGCGCAGCGTCGTCGGCTCGAAGTCGGCGTCGGGCCAGCCCTGGACCCACAGCGGCGTGATCGAGGAGTCCATCCACGTGTCCATCACGTCGGTCTCGCCCTCCCAGTCGTCGCTCCCACACTCCGGACACTCGCCGATTGCGGGGTCCTCGTCGGTGGGCACCACCGGGAGGTCTTCCTCCTCGGCGACGTGGGTGTGTCCACAGTCCTCGCAGAACCACGCCGGGATGGGCGTGGCGAACTCGCGCTGGCGCGAGACCACCCAGTCCCACTCCATGCCCTCGGTCCACTCGACCAGGCGGTCGTACATGTGCCCGGGGATCCACTCGACGTCCCGGGCAGTCTCGAGAATCTCGTTCTGGCGGACCTCGACGAACCACTGCTCGCGGGAGAGGATCTCGATGGGCGTGTCACACCGCCAGCACTGGCCGACGTTCTGTGCGGTGGGTTCCGAGCGGTTGAGGTGGCCTTCCCGGTGGAGGTCATCGACGATGTCCGCTTTGGCCTCGTCGATGTCGAGGCCGGCGTAGTCGCCAGCGGCGTCGGTCAGGCGGCCGTCCTCGGTGAAGACCATCCGCGTCTCGAGGTCGTACTCGGCCCACCAGTCGACGTCCTGTTTGTCCCCGAAGGTACAGATCATCACCGCGCCGGTCCCGAAGTCGCTGTCGACGCCCTCGTCGGCGATGAGTTCGATCTCCTGGCCGAAGAGTGGCACCTCGAGGGTGTCGCCCACGCGGTCTGTGTAGCGGTCGTCGTCGGGGTCGACGGCCATCGCCACACACGCCGCGAGCAGTTCCGGGCGCGTCGTGGCGATCTCGAGACTCTCTGTCTCCTCGTCGGCGCCCGGGAACGTGATGTAGTAGAGCGTCCCGTCGACGCCCTCGGCGGTCTCGACCTCGGCGTCGGCGATGGCGGTCTCACAGCGGGGACACCAGTTGACGGGGTGGTCGTCCCGGTAGACGTAGCCCGCCTCGGCCATCCGGACGAACGACCGCTGGGTCTCGCCCCAGTACTCCGGGTCCATGGTCTTGTACTCGTGGTCCCAGTCCTGGGAAAAGCCCAGCGTGTGCATCGTCTCGCGCATTGCGTCGATTTGCCCCTCGGTGTGCTCGATACACAGTTCGCGGAACTCCTCGCGGGGCACGTCCGTCCGGTGGATGCCCTCTTTCTCCTCGACTTTCACTTCTGTCGGGAGGCCGTGACAGTCCCACCCCTGGGGAAAGAGGACGTCCTCGCCTTGCAGGCGGTGGTACCGCGCGGCGAAGTCCATGTAACACCACCCCAGGGCGTTCCCGATGTGGAGGTTTCCCGTGGGGTAGGGCGGCGGGGTGTCGACGACGTAGTCGGGTTCGGTCCCCCCGTAGCTGTACACGTCCATCTCCGTCCAGCGGTCGCGCCACTTCTCCTCGACGCTCTCCGGGTCGTACGTGTCTGGAATGTCGGTCATAGCTTACTCCGGTGGCTGTCGGGTGTCGGTCGACGAGACGCGAGAATCCGGACCGGCCGGTCTACGCGGGCCGACGTACTACCGACGGAACCACGTCCATGTCCGAAGGGTGGGTAGTCGCTGGTATAAATTTTCGCTTTACCGGCGCTTCGCGGCGGGTGCCAGGGGGTTCGGTGGGTGCACGTCTGGTGGCGCTCCTGGCCCTGTGGTGGCGCGCGCTGTAGTAAGCGGCGTCGAACTCTTCTACCTCGTTCCT
>CAZUWC010000324.1:0-2943 GCA_964623935.1 uncultured Halobacteriales archaeon | reverse complement strand
ACCAGTCGCGCCTCGGCGCCGAGGAGGGGATCGCCGAGGAGCTGGCCGAGAGCCAGCGGGCGATCTCCATCGCCGAGTTCTTCGAGAAGAACAAGCACATGCTCGGGTTCGACTCCGAGGCCCGGGCGCTCGTCACCGCCGTCAAGGAGGGCGTCGACAACTCCCTGGACGCGTGTGAGGAAGCCGATATTTTACCAGATATATACGTAGAAATACAGGAAAAACGCGACTATTATCGGCTGGTAATAGAGGATAACGGCCCCGGAATTACGAAAGAGCAGGTCCCGAAAGTTTTCGGAAAGTTGTTATATGGTTCTAGATTTCACAAGAGGGTTCAGGCACGGGGCCAGCAGGGGATTGGAATCTCCGCAGCCGTGCTCTACTCGCAGTTGACCTCGGGCAAACCGGCCAAGATCACCTCCCGGACGAGAGGGGACCCCCAGGCCCAGTACTTCGAACTCATCGTGGACACGGACACCAACGAGCCCGAGATCAGCGAGGAGTCGACGACGGCCTGGGACCGGCCCCACGGGACGCGCATCGAACTGGAGATGGAGGCCAACATGCGCGCCCGCCGGCAACTCCACGACTACGTCAAGCACACCGCGGTCGTGAATCCGCACGCCCGCATCGAGATGCGCGAGCCCGACGCCCACTTCAAGTACGAGCGGGCGACCGACCAGCTCCCCGAGGAGACCGAGGAGATCCGGCCCCACCCCCACGGGGTCGAACTCGGGACGCTCATCAAGATGGCCGAGTCGACCGACTCCTACTCGATCTCGGGCTTCCTCCAGGGCGAGTTTACCCGCGTCGGCGGGACCACCGCCGAGAAGGTCATCGACAACTTCCGGGACCGCTACTACGGGCGGGGGATGGCCTGGCGGCCGCCCCTGAAACACGAAGACGACGACCTCGAAGCGGTTGTCACGGAGGCGGTCGCGAACAAGGGCAAGGAGGCGACCGCCGACTTCGCCGGGCAGGTGGCCGACCGGGTCGACGGCCAGGACCGCGTCGCCCACCACGAAATCGTCGCCGTCGTCGACGACGTGGCCGGGGAGATCGAGGAGGCCTACGACACGACCTTCGGCGATACGGTTCGGGAGAACGCCGTCGCGGCGGCCTGGGAGGCGGTGACCGCCGAGCGGGTCGCGGACGTCTACGCGCTGGTCGACGAGGCGACCACCGACCGCAAGGACGACGCCGTCGTGCAGGCCCTCGCCGAGCGCATCGCCGCGAAGTTCGAGGACGGACGCCACCGTGAGACCCGCGCGGACCTCCGGGAGTACGTCGACCGCGCGGCCGACATGACCGAGGACCGCGACGACGCGACGGTGGGCGACACTGCCCGCGAGAAAATCACCGACGCCGTCTGGGAGACGGCCGAGCGCGTCCCCGACGACCCCCCGCGGATTCACGCTGTCGCGAACGACCGCGACACCGCGGCGGACCTCCTGGAGGCGATGCGCGAGACGGACATCATCGCGCCGCCGACGGGCTGTCTGGCCCCCATCACCGAGGAGCTGGTCGAGGCCGGCCTCCGCAAGGAGTACGACGCGGACTTCTTCGCGGCGGCGACACGCGACGCATCGGTCCACGGTGGCGACCCGTTCATCGTCGAGGCGGGCATCGCCTACGGCGGCGACCTGCCCGACGACGGCAAGGTCGACGTCCTGCGCTTCGCCAACCGGGTGCCGCTTGTCTACCAGCGCGGCGCGTGTGCGACGACGGATGTCGTGAAGTCGATCAACTGGCGCAACTACGGCCTCGACCAGCCCGGCGGCTCGGGCATCCCCAATGGGCCCGGCGTCGTGATGATCCACGTCGCCTCCACGAACGTTCCATTCACCAGCGAATCCAAGGACGCCGTCGCGAACGTCCCGGAGATCGAGCACGAGATCGAACTGGCCATCCGGGAGGCTGCCCGCGAGCTGAAGTCCTACCTGAACAAGCGCCGCTCGATGCAACAGCGCCGGGAGAAACAGAGCAAACTCGGCACCATCCTCCCGGAGATGGCCGAGAAACTGGCAGCGGTGACGGGCCAGGAGCCCCTGGTCATCGACGACACGATGGCCCGCATCATGAACAACGTCCTCGTCGAGCACGACAGGGGTGACGGGACCGCCCGTCTGGTCGTCGAGAACAACGCCGGGTCGAACGCCGACCTGGAGGTGACGGCCATCGCCACGGCCGAACCCATAGACGTCGACGGCGCGAACGTTGTCGAGATGGACGGCGAGTACTTCCTCAAGTGGTCGCCGACGGTCCCCAGCGGCGAGGACGCCACCCTGGAGTACAGCCTGCCCGACGAGGCCGACGTCTCCGTGTCGGTGGATGGCGTCGAGGAGGAGAAACTGACGGTGACCGACCAATGAGCGAAACAGACACTACAGGCGCCGACGCGAGCCCCGAGGCACGGGCCCGCGAGCAACTCATCGACCTGGCGGCACAGTTCTACGACCAGTTCGCCGGCGGGGACGTCCCGAGCATGGAGGTCCCCACCCGGACGAAGTCCAACATCGAGTACGACGAGGACAAGCACGTCTGGGTCTACGGCGACCGCACCTCGACACGCAGCGCCAACAGCGTCCGGGGCGCCCAGAAACTGCTGAAGGCGGTCTACACCATCGATTTCCTCGCCAAGCAACTGGAGGAGGGGCGCTCCTCGACGCTCCGTGAACTGTACTACCTCTCGGAGTCGTGGGACGTCGACGAGGCACAGTTCACCGGCCAGGACGAATCGAACGACCTCATCGAGGACCTGGAAATCGTCTCCGGGGTCACCCGCGAGGACTTCCACATGCGCCCCGAGGAGTCGGGTGCGACCGTGATGGGTCCGCTTTTGTTGCGCGAGCAGACCAGGCGTGGCGAGCGGGAGATCCACTGCCAGAAGGACGTCGGCGAGGGCGGCTACCAGATCCCCAACAACCCCGACACCATCGAGTT
>CAZUWC010000323.1:0-2948 GCA_964623935.1 uncultured Halobacteriales archaeon | reverse complement strand
CGCGCAGCGCGCCGGGTGGGAGCCGCCCGAGGACTTCGGCGGCGACCCCGTCGCCCCGCTCGCCCTGGGCGCGCTCGACGTGCTGACTGGCGGCGACCGCGAGCGGTTCATGCGAAAGCGCGGGCTCGAAATCCCGGCCACCGACGAGGTCCGCGCGGACCTCCGGGATACACTGTTTCGCGAAGTGCTGCACGGCAGGACCACCACCATCGACGCCCCGACCGCAGCGGGCAAAACCGACGCCGTGGCGACGGAGTTGTGGGGCGACCACCCCGAGGTGACCGGCGAGAGCCCTGTTATCCACCTCCACCCGACCACCGACGCCCGCGACCAGGCCGCCGCCCGAACCAGAGAGGCCGGCGGCGAGGGTGCCGTCCTCCGGGGGCGCAAAGAGGCGAGCCCCCTCGCCCGCGGCGACCATGACCCGCCCGACGACCCCGTCGCCGAGGACGCGCCCGACATGGTCGTGACCATCGACGGCCAGCCAGCGAGCATGTGGTTCGATGCCATGTGCGACAGGAAGGGACTCCCGTTCTCGACCGCGTACGCGCTCGCCGGTGAGCGCAACGACCAGGGGCTTGACGACCTCCCGCCACAGGGCCAGGAAGACCCTGCCATCGCACAGTGGAACGGCCTCCCCCGCGACGACGACGGCGTGCCGGCTGTCGACGTGGTTCACGCCACCCACCAGTTCGCGTACGTCCCCTCGCTTCGCACCGGCACGAACGTGATTCTGGACGAGCAGCCCGATTTTTCAGCCGACCTCGGCCAGGACCGCGTTCGGCGAGCGATTACCGCGTACCTACAGGAAATCGACGCGCCCGTGACCACCTTCGAGGCGTTCGTCTCCCTCGCCCGCGCCACCCTCGCCGGGGCGAGTGACGCCGTCCGCGAGCGCGACGCGCTGGAGGAGATGCTCGGGACCGAGCCTGACCTGGAATGGTACGTCGAACACGCCGACGCCCACGCGCTCGCCCCCGCCCTCACCACGGCCGTGTACCGCGCCCTCCGGTGGGAGGACGCCGACGCCAACTGCCGCCGGCACGCCAGAACCCTCCACGAACCCCCACGGTTCGACGCTGACGGCGGCGGCTACGGTGGGGCCTGGGTCTCAGTCGTGATTGACGAAACCAACACCGTGCAAACGGTCCGGGAAACACCCGATTTCGGGCAGTCCCGCGCCGTGGTCGGGCTCGACGCGCACCCCTGCATGGACCTCTGGCGCCTGAACACCACGCCCAAGATGACCCGCGAGGCCATCCTCGACCCGACCGAGCGCCGTCTGTGGCGTCGGTACGAACGCGGGCTGACCACCGTGCAAGTCGGCGACGCGACCCGACCCCGGTCTGGCGACGACGCCCGAGAGTGGCTGAACGACGAGCGGGTTCGGGCCATCCTCGAACGGCTCCGGGACCACTACGGCGAGGAGTTCGATACCGCAATTACGACCGCACAGTGCGAGGGCGGCCTCCGTGACCTACTCGGGGACGTGACCGGCGACGCGGTCGCCGACGAGCAAACAATGCACTACGGGGAGGAGAAAAGCCGCAACCCCGAGCGGTTCGCCGACGCCGACGCCGGGTACGTGTACGGCTGCATGGACCCCGGCGACGACTACATCCTCGACCGCCTCGCGGAACTCGGAGTCGACGCCGAACCCGTCCGCCTCACCGAAGACGACGTCGACTCCGAGGGCGGGCACCTGTGCGAGACGTGCGACGGCGACGGCTGCCCGAAGTGTAACGGGACCGGGCGCAAACGGGAGAAAGGGCGCACCTTCGAGGGCCCCGACGCCGACGTCGCACAGGCCGTCCTCGCGAGCGTCCGGGAGAACCACGTCGCACAGGCCGCCGGGCGCTATGCCCGTGACCCCGACGATCCCGAGAGCGGGGGTGTCGTGTTCGTGCATACCGACGCCACGCCCCCCGGGTTCGCCGACTACCACGTCCCCGGTGTCGAGTGGCTCGCGTCTGACCTCCAACGCGAGATACTCGCGGCGCTGGACGAGCGACCGAGCGCGACCGTCCGGGAACTCGCCGACGCCGTCGACTGCTCGAAAGACCACGTCCGGGACACGCTCGCCCGGCTTGAGGAGGAGGGCCTCGCCGCCAGACAGCGTGGGGCCGGCGACCACGGCGCCGACGTGTACCGCGCGGACGACGTCGAGGGCGCTCTGGTCGACCTCGGTGTCGGCGGGGTGGTCGGTGAAACCACCGACGACCGCCTATGTGGGGCTAGTAGGTGGTCGTCGGCGATTTGGACCCGCCACGCCGCCGACCCCACGCTCGCGACACCAGCAGAGGCGGAGGCGGCCGAACCCACACCTGTCGACGCGGCTGACCGGCCGCCAGATCCAGGCGACTGACGGGCTCGCACGCCGGTCGGACGCCGTGGCCGATACCGGCAGGACTGCCCCTCGCCTCCGGGGCGGGCGGTGGGTGTGGCAAGCAGTCGGGGGGAACGGCCGCTTGCTCTCGGGTTTTGTGACACGTCAAATCGGTCGCTTTGCGTTTTACAATCTGGTTTGTAAAACGGGGATACGCCCCCCGCTTGTCGGCAGTCACGCGGATCTGGAGTCGGCCCCCCTGAGGGGGGGGCGACTCTATCGTGAAATGATACGCTCGGACCCTGCGATACAGTTGTCTGATCTGGAACAGCTCTGTTTAGGTGTGTAATAGGCGGAGGGTAGTCCAGCAGGCGATTCAAGCGGAATCAGGCGTGTTATTTCTGATTGAGATACTCATTGACCAGTATAGGAGCGATTACTCCGAGGCCGATTATCACAACGCCAGAGACCCATGTTGGCGGATCTGAGACGCTGGAGACCAAACAGTGATACAACAGCAAGTGCGATGAAGCCAGCTATAACGGTATTCTCGCGGGAGACCATATGGCCCACATTCCGCACCCCGTGCGAGCAGCCGACGAATTTGAGAAATCCCAGCTAG
>CAZUWC010000322.1:0-2949 GCA_964623935.1 uncultured Halobacteriales archaeon | reverse complement strand
GCGCGCATGCTCTCCTCCTCGGGCGTGCCGCTCCGGCCGGGGGGAACGTCCGGCGTCACGAGCACGAACCGCCACTCGTCGGGCACGTCGTGGCGCGCCAGCGGCCGGGGCACCGACCAGTCGCCGCGGGCGGGCGGCGCCGAGGTGAACCGCTCCGTCGGGTGGCCGGCGTCGACGACGAACCCCCCGCGCTCGAAGGTGGCGACGCCGACGCCGCTGCGCCCGCCCCGCCCGAGGTCAGGGGCCAGGTCGCGTGGGTCGACCTCGCGGTCGTGCGCGCCCGCGACGGCCACCAGACAGGCCAGGGCGAACTGTGTCCCGCTGCCGAGGCCGACGTGGCGGGGAAACCGCTCGTGGACTTCGAGGCGGGCCCCCTCGACGCCGAGCAGGTCGACCACCTCGCGAACAAAGGTTGCGGCGTCCGGGTCCTCGACCTCGACCGTGGACGCGGGTTCGGCCTCGACGACGAGGCGTGGCTCGGCCAGGGCGAGGCCGACGCCGCCGTAGAGACGGTCGCCCGCCAGCGCGAGGTTCTGGAACCCGAAGTGGAGCCGGGCACCGGTCTCGACTCTCGTCACACCCGCAGTTGGGGGCCGCGGGCCATGAATCCACGGGGGTCGCCGCCGCTGGCCGCGACCCGTTCTCGGGCTCAGGCCAGCGACCCGGCGACGACGAGACGGGCCGTGACGGCGACCACCGCGAGGGCGAGCAACCAGACGAACAGGCGCTTTCCCTGTCCTACGACCGTCTTCGAGGGCATCGCTCGCCCAGAGGGAGGGTGGCGTCTAAACTCTGGGGGCGCTACAGGTCGGCGCCGACCGCCTCCGCGACCGAGTCGAACCCGTCCCGCGCCAGCAGATCCAGCAGGCCGCGGTTGATCGACCGCGCGAGCGCGGGCCCCTCGTAGACAAGCCCCGTGTAGAGCTGGACGAGGGAGGCGCCAGCCCTGATCTTCCGGTAGGCGTCCTCGGCGGAGGCGACCCCGCCCACGCCGACGACGGGGGCGTCGACGCGCTCGGCGGCGAAGCGGACCATCTCTGTCGCGCGCGCCTCGATGGGAGCGCCAGAGAGCCCGCCCGTCTCGGCGCGGTTGGGCGAGCGCAGCGACGCGGGCCGGTCGGTGGTCGTGTTGGTGGCGACGACGCCGTCGAGGTCCAGTTCGCGGACGACAGCGAGGGCGTCGGCGACGGCGGGCTCGGGCAGGTCCGGTGAGAGTTTGACCAGGAGCGGCGCCGCGCCGGCCGCGCGGAGTTGTTCGAGGATGGCCGTCATGGACTCGCGGTTCTGGAGCTGTTCGAACCCCTGTGAGTTGGGACAGGAGACGTTGACGACGAAGAAGTCTGCGTCGGCGACCCGCTCGTAGGTCCAGCGATAGTCGGCGGGGGCGTTCTCGGGGGCGACGTGTTCGGTCTTGGCGATGTTGACCCCCAGTGGGACGTCGAGTTCGGTCCGCGCGATGCGTCGCCCCACGGCGTCGGCGCCGTCGTTGTTCAGCCCCAGCCGGTTGACGAGGGCGCGGTCCTCGCGGAGGCGGAAGAGCCGCGGCCGGGGGTTGCCCGCCTGTGGTTCGGCGGTGACCCCGCCCACCTCGACGAACCCGAACCCGAGGGCAGCCAGCGCACCCGGCACGCGGGCGTTCTTGTCGAAGCCGGCAGCGACCCCCACCGGGCTGGGGAACTCCCGCCCGAGAACGGTCGTCGCGAGGCGGTCGTCGCGGACCGCGTAGCGGGCAGCCAGGGCCCGGTGGAGGCGCGTCCGCTGTGAGAGACGCAGGAAGCCATGACCCACTGTGTGGGCCGTTTCGGCGGGGAGCCGAAACAGGAGCGGTTTCGCGATATCGTAGAGGGACGGCATTGGGCCGCTCAGCTCAGAACTCGTGTTCGACCTCGTCCGGGTCCGCTTTCTGGATGATGATCTTGTTGTCGCGTACACGAACGAAGACCTCGTCGCCGATGTCCAGCCCCGCCACGGCGAGTTCGTCCTCGTGCAGGTTGATGTGTACGTTGTGGTACTCACCGTCCTCGTCTTTGGCACCACTCGGGCTGAGCTTCTTCTTTCTGACCATCGGGCTACCTAGCCGTCCATCCCCGGAGGATACACTTAAGTCTACCGCGGCGTTTCCGGGACTAAACCGCCGCGCGCCAGCGGATTCGGGGCGCGCGCGAGGCGATTCGGCCCCCCGATTTCCCCGCCAGACGGGGGGTCCGGCCCGTCTCTCGCTCACTCTTTTATAAAGGTATCGGCCAACGTCGGGCGATTTTGGGACATATTTATAAGGATTCATGTGCAGAATTGACATGGAGCGGTGAAAACCATGGCACGAGACAGTGACAAGCGCAACTTCGCGCTCCGAGAGGAAGGCGGCGACGAATCGAGCGTGTTCTCCGGCGGGACGCCCCGTCAGGCGGCACTGAAAGCGGCGCGACGACTCGACCCGGCGGGCTCCGAGTCCGACGCGGACCCGGAGGAGATCCGGCTCCGCGAGAAAGGCACCCACAAGGTCCACGTCTACGAGGGCTGGGCCTGGGAAGAGGAGGCGCCCGACGACTCGCCGGACTGGATGCCCGACGAAATCACGAAGGGCAACGTCTCCAAGGAAGGCGTCGAACACCTCGACGAGATCTAGTCGCACCAGTTTTCCGTTTTTTTCACGTCTCCGAGCAGCGGCAGGACCCGTTTTCGCCGGACCGGTCGCTATCAGAAGCAGTCACGACAGCGGCTACGTTCCTGGTCACTCTCGAAGAGTCGTCGTATCTGATACTGTCCGTATCGGCTGTCGGGTTGGGCTCTGTAGACGACGGAGGCGGGGCTATCGACATTGAGGGTTGCTCCTCTCGGTCCGCGCGCGGATCAGCTGTTGGGCGTCCCGTTCCAATGACCGTTTGGAGGCTGTCGGGGGTCGTCCCGGGACGCTCAAGGCCCGCCGGGACCTGGGTCCGGACGCGTGGC
>CAZUWC010000321.1:0-2955 GCA_964623935.1 uncultured Halobacteriales archaeon | reverse complement strand
ACGACCAGATGCCCGAGCCGAAGTTCGTCGTCGGGATGGGCTCCTGTACCATCTCCGGCGGCCCCTTCCAGGAGGGGTACAACGTCATCAAGGGCGCCGAGGAGGTCATCCCGGTCGACATCCACGTCCCCGGCTGCCCGCCCCGGCCGGAGGCGCTCATCTACGGCGTCGCCAAACTCCAGGAACGGATCGCAAACGGCGAGTCGGCGCCGGTGACGGTCAAGCCCTACGAACTCGAACAGTTCGGCGACCTCGAGCAGGACGAACTCGTCCAGCAACTCGCCGAGGAGATCGACGAGGACGACCTCGTCATGCGCTACGACTGGGCTGATTCGTCATGAACGGAGGGAGAGCATGAGTCTGGAAGAACCCCGCCCGCCGTCGGAGACGGACGTCGGCGTCACCGCCGAGGGCGACCTCGATTACGACGCACTGGCGGACCTGCTGGGCGAGCACGTCGTCGACAGGGAGGAGCACGTCAACGCCGAGGGCTTCGTCGTCCGCCCCGACGAGGTCGAGGCAGTACTTTCGACGCTCAAGGCGGAGGCCGGCTTCGACCACTGTTCCTGCGTGACCGCCCAGGAGTACCAGGACCGCTACGAGTCCATCTACCACCTCAAGAAGTTCGACGACCCCACACAGGAACTCTCGGTCGTCGTGCCCACAGCGAGGGACGAGCCCGTCAGCCAGAGCGGCGCGGGCGTGTTCGACACCGCCGAGTGGCACGAGCGCGAGGCCTACGACCTCGTCGGCGTCGAGTACGAGGGCAATCCCGACCTCCGGCGCATCCTGCTGCCCGAGACCTGGCAGGGCCACCCCCTCTCGCTGGACTACAACCAGGACAAGCCACAGATCGTCCCGCTGCGCGAGCACGCCAACCCCATGGAGGAGCGCACGCAGGTGCCCGAGGACCCCGATACGATGTTCGTCAACATCGGGCCCCACCACCCCGCGACCCACGGCGTGCTCCACGTCAAGACGACGCTCGATGGCGAGCAGATTGCCGACGTCGACCCCGACATCGGCTACCTCCACCGCTGCGAGGAGCAGATGTGCCAGCAGGGCACCTACCGCCACCAGATCATGCCCTACCCCGACCGGTGGGACTACATCTCGGCGGGCCTCCTCAACGAGTGGGCCTACGCCCGCGCAGCCGAGGACCTGGCCGACATCGATGTCCCGGAGTACGCCCAGGTCATCCGGACGATGTCCGCGGAATTTTCCCGCATCGCGGCCCACCTGCTCGCGGTGGCGACCTTCGCGCTGGACATCTACGGCGATTTCACCGCCATCTTCATGTACGGCATCCGCGACCGCGAGGTCATCCAGAACATCCTCGAAGACCTCACCGGTCAGCGCCTGATGTTCAACTACCTCCGCCTGGGCGGGGTGGCCTGGGACCTGCCCGAGCCCCGGGAGGACTTCTTCGAGAAGATCCGGGACTTCCTGGAGGAGTGGCCCGAGCGCCTGGAGGAGTACCACAACCTCCTGACATCGAACGAACTGTTCCAGATGCGCGTCGTCGACACCGGCGTCCTCCCCCCGGAGAAGGCAAAGAGCTACGGCGCGACCGGACCCGTCGCCCGGGGGTCGGGCATCGACTACGACCTCCGGCGTGACGACCCCTACGGCTACTACGACGAACTCGAGTGGGACGTCATCACCGACGACGGCTGTGACAACTTCTCGCGGGCGCTCGTCCGCCTGAAGGAGATGGAGCAGTCCGCGCGCATCATCGAGCAGTGTGTCGACCTGCTCGAGGACTGGCCCGAGGACGACCGAGAGATCCAGTCCAACGTCCCGCGCACCCTCCGCCCGGACCCCGACGAAGAGATCTACCGGGCCGTCGAGGGCGCCAAGGGCGAACTGGGCATCTACATCCGGTCGGACGGCACCGACAAGCCAGCCCGCTTCAAGATCCGGAGCCCGTGCTTCTGTAACCTCCAGACGCTGCCCGTGATGGCCGAGGGCGAGTACGTCCCCGACATGATCGCCGCGCTGGGCAGCCTCGACATCGTGCTCGGGGAGGTGGACCGCTGATGACGCTGCCGGAGACGATCGCTGGCGTGCTCCCGGTCGGCGGCGTCCTCGGCGAGGCTATCGCGGCGTTCATCGCGGCTGCCATCATCGGGACCATCATGCTCACCAACACGGCCGTCGCCGGGCCGTGGGCCAAACGCAAGATCACCGCGGCCTTCACCGACCGCATCGCGGTCAACCGCGTGGGCCCGTTCGGCCTGCTGATCATCGTCGCCGACGCCGTGCGCCTGCTCTCGAAGGAACTCATCGTCCCCGAAGGCGTCGACCGGCCCGCCTGGGACCTGGCGCCGATGATACTGGCCTCCTCGGCGCTTCTTGGCTTTGCGGTCATCCCGATGGGGTCGATCTTCGGCATCAATATGCAACTGGCCGACCCCGAGATCGGGCTGGCCTTCGTCTTCGCGGTCGCGTCGATCGCGTCGCTGGCGCTCGTGATGGCCGGCTACGCCTCGAACAACAAGTACTCCTTTTTGGGCGGGTTGCGCGCTGTCGCACAGAACCTCGCCTACGAGATCCCGCTCGTGCTGACGGGCCTGTCGGTCGTTCTCTTCGCCGGCACGCTCCAGACGAGCGAGATCGTCGCCGCCCAGCAGGAGACGCTGGTCGCGCTGGGGCCGGTCGCCATTCCCTCCTGGTTCGCGTTCGTCAATCCCTTCGCGTTCGTCCTCTTCGTGATCGCGAACCTCGCGGAGGTCGGCCGGAACCCATTCGACATCCCCGAGGCGCCCACCGAGATCGTCGCTGGCTACCAGACCGAGTACTCCTCGGTGTACTTCGTGCTCATCTACCTCGGGGAGTTCGTCCACATCTTCCTCGGCGGGGCGATCATCGCGACCATCTTCCTCGGCGGTCCGGCCGGGCCTGTCCTGCCTGGCTTTATCTGGTTCCTCATCAAGATCTGGGCAGTCTTCCTGT
>CAZUWC010000320.1:0-2982 GCA_964623935.1 uncultured Halobacteriales archaeon | reverse complement strand
CACCGCAGGAGGTTGGGGGGGCGTGAGGCTGCGGTGCGGTCGGGCGGGGCTGAAAGGGGCCGCGGGCTCGGCGACGGCGGGCGAAGTAAGCACCGCAGCGAGCACCGCGAGCAAGGAGCGCAGCGAGCCCCCCGAGCCGAGCACGCGGGGGCTTTCTAGCTGTCCGTGACAGTCGCATCTCTGACGACAACCACTTTTCCTAGCCGAGCCCGCGGGGGCTTTCTGGCTGTGTGCGGTTGCGACAGGCCTACCTCCAGCGACAATTCCTAGGCGGGGCCTTTCTGGCTGGTCTCGAGCCCGGTGATCCGTCTCGCCAGTAGTTCCCAAAGAAAATCACGAATTTCGGGGAAAGAGCCTTCAGAACATCGAAAACCGCGGAAATAGAGCTAATGAGCAGCACGCAATCTCCGCGTCGATAAACGTACAGCCGATATACAGAATAGCGCCGCGAGCTACCGATGGCAGTCTCTTCGCCACACCCGCTACTCCCCGAGCAGCGCCGAGAGCACCTTCTTCTCGGCGGCCCGGAGGTGCTGGTGGTACGTCGAGGGCGAGATGTCCATCGACTCGGCGAGGTCCTCGCCCGAGATGGAGCGGGGCCAGTCAAAGAAGCCACCCAGATACGCTTTCTGGAGGGCCAGTTCCTGGCGGGAGGTCAGCCGGCCCTCGATGTCGGCGACCAGTTCCTGTTTGGTCTGCTCGGTCCGCTCGCGCTCGTGGCGGGCCAGCAGGTCCGTCGAGGGGTAGCGCTCGGTGAGTTGCTCGATGACCGACCGCGGGTCCGCGGACGCCGGGAGTTCGAGCGTGATGCGGACCTGGCCGTTCTCGGCGACGATGCCAGTCGTCTCGGCACCCCGCTCGGCCAGTTCCGAGACGATGGGCGGGTCGCTGACCGCGAACTCGACGACGCCCTCGCCGTCGCCGTCGCTGACCAGCGTCACGTCCGCGACGGCCGCGTGCTCGCGGGCAGCCGCAGCCACCTCCTCGGGGTCGGCCCCGTCGACGACGAACAGCATCACGACCGAACCGTCGTCCTGGTAGAGCGATCCCTCGTAGGTGAGCGTACACTCGAAGGCCGCCGAGAGGTCCCCGAAGAAGAGCCCATCGTCGGTGATGCCCAGTTCGACCTCGACGACGCTGTCGGTCGTGAGGATGCGCCGCCCCTCGATAGCGTTGATGGCCGTCGAGGCCGCACGCGCGAGGACGTTCAAGACTGCGAGTTCGCGCTCGTCGAAGGCGTCCCGCTCGGTGGCGGCGACGGTCAAGACGCCGTAGCTGGTCTCGCCGTAGATCAGCGGGAACGCGGCGATGGCACCCGGTTCGTCGAGCAGCGTCGTCCGGTGGACGTCCGCGACCTCTGCGTCGGCGGTGTCCTGGACGACCTGTGGCTCGCCGGTCTCGGCGGCCTGCACCACTGGGTCGTCGGTACCCAGGGCGAGTTCGGTCTCGTCCGGGAAGGCCTCGCAGGCCGCCGCCGTCGGCGAGAGCGTCTCGGTGCGCAGGTCGACCTGCGAGACCCAGGCACAGACGTACGGTTTGACGCTGTAGAGGCGCTCACAGACCGTCCGCTCGACCTCCTCGCGACTGTCGGCCTGGAGGACGGCCTCCATCACGTCCTCGACGAGGCCGTCGATGCGGGACATCAGGTGTTCGAGTTCGCGCCGCTGGCGGCGCGCCCGCAGTTCCGCGAGTTTTCGCTGGGTGATGTCGATGTGCGCGACGACGACGCTCCCCTCGTCGTGTTCGGGCAACGGCGCCGCGCGCATCAGGAACCACCGCTTCTCCTGGGGAGAGTGACAGGGGTACTCCAGCGTGAAGATGTCCCGCTTGCCCGCGACGACCGCCTGCAACCCCTCGATGGCCTGGGCGGCGTACTCGTCGGCGTCGGTGTCGGTCTGCTGGAAGTAGTTGACCCCGACCAGTTCGTCGCGCTCCTTTGGCCCCACGCCGGCGAACTCGTTCCAGGCGCGGTTGGTGAAGAGGATCGTCCCCTCCTCGTCCAGCACCGCGATGTTGAACGGGAGCGTGTCGAGCGTCAGGCGGGCGAGCGAGTCGCGCTGTATCATACGGAGAACTGTTCGGTTCCAATCACGCGGCTCCGGCGTTTAAAACTGCCGGGACCACCGAATTCCGGTGCCTTCGCTGTCGCCGGGTGACGTCCACGTCCCCTCGCGCGACCTTTTTCCCCGTCGAGTGCCTCCCTGCGGGTATGAACATGCTCGTCGACGGCGAGTGGCGTACAGACGTTCCCGAGAACACCAACGAGGATGGCGAGTTCGAGCGCCAGGAGACGGTCTTCCGGGACTGGATCGGGGCGTCGCCCCGCGACGCCGAACGGTCGAGCGGCGACGAGCCGCGAGACAGGGACAATCCCGAGGCGCGATTCCAGCCCGAGGCCGGGCGGTATCACCTCTATGTCTGCTATGCCTGTCCGTGGGCCCACCGGACGCTGCTGGTCCGCGCGCTGAAGGGCCTCGAGGACGCCATCTCGGTCGACGTCGTCGACCCCTACCGCGACGCCGACGGCTGGCAGTTCACTCCCGAGAAGGACGGCTGTACGCCCGACACGGTCAACGGCAGCGACTACCTCCGGGAGGTCTACCAGGCGGCCGACGAGGACGTGACCTGTCGCGTGACGGTGCCGGTCCTGTGGGACAAACAGGAGGAGACCATCGTCAACAACGAGTCCGAGGAGATCATCCGGATGCTCGACACCGCGATGGACGACGTCGCCGAACGAGACGTCGACCTCTATCCCGAGGGGTACCAGGAGGAAGTCGACCGCATCATCGACGAGATTTACGAACCCATCAACAACGGCGTCTACCGCGCCGGGTTCGCCCGCACCCAGGAGGCCTACGACCGCGCTGTCGAGGAACTGTTCGAGGCACTCGACCACTGGGACTCGGTGCTGGCCGACCAGCGCTACCTCGCCGGCGACCGCCTCACCGAGGCCGACATCTGCATGTTCACCACGCTCGT
>CAZUWC010000319.1:0-2992 GCA_964623935.1 uncultured Halobacteriales archaeon | reverse complement strand
GGCGCACGGCGCCGGTGACGGCCGGCCCCTTTCGGTCCCACCCCGCCGACGGCAGGCCTGCCCTTCCCCGGGTCGCTTGGCCTCGCTTTGGCTCGCGGGTCGCTGTCGCTCCCCGCTCGCACAGTCCGAGGGCTCGCTTCGCTCGCCCTCGCGCCGCTCGGCACGCGCTCCCGGCCGTTCGGTTGGCGTGCGCTGTCGCGACTCTTGTAGAGTTCCCGCGAGCGGAGGAACCGGAACCAGCGAGTCGAGCCTGCGGGGGCTTTCTGACTGGTCGTGACAGACGCGTCTCTGCGAAGAACAATCGTCTCGGACGGGCTACGACGACCGACTGCCGAGGACGCACATCGCTACCGTTTTGCCGTGGCCGTCCCTCGCTCCACGCATGGCACCGACCGGCGTCGGCGCCCGTCTCGATGCCGTCCTCGCCCGCTACTTCGACGGCCCGGTTCCCGACCCCGAGGGCCTGCCCCGGTACGTCACGCCCCTCCCGCGGTGGCTGGAGAACGTCGGCCTCCGCCTGGCCTGGCCGGTGGTCGCCGTCAACCTCCTCGGGACGCTCTTCGGGTTCTGGTTCTACAGTGGCCGCCCGCTCGAAGCCCAGCCCCCGCTCGTCGAGGGACAACTCGGCGCCGCCCCGGTGGCGGCCTGGCCGCTCATCCCGGACTCGCCGGCTGCGACGCTCTTTATCGCCCTCTCGCTCGCGGCCTGGCGCCTGGAGTGGGACGCCGAGTGGCTCCACGCCCTGGCCTTCTTCGGCTGTATCAAACTCGGCTTCTGGACGCCCTACGTCCAGCTCTTTCTCAACGGTCCCGAGGGGATCGCGGCGTGGCTGTACTGGTTTCTGGTCCTCAGCCACCTCGCGATGGTCGTCGAGGCCTTCCTCATCCACCGCTACGCCGACTTTCCCGTCCGCGCGGTCGCCGTCGCGACGGCCTGGTACGGCCTCAACGACGTAGTGGACTATTTCTGGCCCGTCCTCGACGGACCCCACCACACGGTCCTCCGGGCGGAGTACGCCGATGGCGCCATAGAGCACTCGCTGGCCGCTCACGATCTCGCCGCGGCGTGTGCGGTCGTGCTGACCGTCGGCGCTGTGTTTTTCGCGCTCGCGACCCGCGTCGAGAAACTGCGGGCCCGCCGGGACGCCGCGAGGAACGGGTAGCGTTTTGCCCGCTGCCGTCCTCCGGTGAGCCATGGCCGAGACCGACGCAGTGAGCGAGACGTTCGAGGACGGCGTCCTGACGGTGACGCTCGACCGGCCCGAGAAGTACAACGCGATGACCCTCGACATGTGGCGAGCCGTCAGGGCGGCCATCGAGCGGGCCACGAACGAGGGAGCCCGCGCGGTCGTCCTCACGGGGACCGGCGACCTGTTCTGTGCCGGGGACGACATCGCCGCCCTGGGGGACATCGAGGACGACCGGGACGTCCGGCAGCTGGTCGACACGTTCACCGACTGTTTCGACGCCATCGAGACGGCGCCGGTGCCCGTCGTCGGCCGCGCGAACGGGTCGGCCTACGGCGGGGGGTTCGAACTCCTCCTGGCTGCGGACGTCACTGTCGTCCCCGACGGTGCGTCGTTCGGACTGCCCGAGACCCAAATCGGCGTCATCCCGCTGTATGCCGCCACACGCCTCTCGCAACTGGTGGGACGTCAGCGGGCTGCGGACGTCGCGCTTGCGGGGCGCGAACTGACGGGGCGGGAGGCCGTCGAGTGGGGACTGTTCGCCCGCGCGGTCCCCGCCGAGCAACTGGACGAGGCGGTCGAGGACGTGCTGGCGGGCCTCGCCGACGGTGCGCCGGAGGCGCTGGCGACGACGAAGGCCTGGCTCAACGCGCCGTTCCGGTCGGGGGCCGACCGCGTGGGGATGCGGACCGGCCTCGGGCACCTCTTTGCCGGCCCCGACGCCCGCGAAGGCGTGGAAGCGTTTCTCGCGGGCCGGGACCCCGACTTCGCGGACCCCGGTTCTTTCAGGGAGTGAAACCGCTCGCAGTGTTTTAACGACGTGGCTGTCAATGACACGCATGCCCTCGGAGAACGGGGAGGCCTACGTCATCAGGGACGCCGGCGACGACGTCTGGGAGCGCCCGATGCCAGTGAGTACTGCCGTGGTCAACGCCGTGACCGACGCGACCGACCTCGCAGGGGAGGACCTCGCGGACCTGGATTCCTACGTCGACGTGAGTGACCTCCAGGATGTCCTCGCGGCCGAGGAGGGTGCCGTCGAGTTCGCAGTCGAGGGACACGAGGTCCGCGTCACCGCCGACGGCGATATCGAGGTCCGGCCCTGATCAGCCCTCGACGAGTCGTTCGAGATGCTCGGGCGGGACGGCACCGCGGGCAGCGTGATCGCCGTAGACGAACGTCGGGACGCCCGTGACGCCGCGCTGGCTGGCCGCCCGGAACTGCTCGCGGACCTGCGCGCGGCGCTCCTCGTCCCCGAGGACCTCCCCGATCATCTCGGTGTCGACGCCCGCTTCGCTGGCGATCTCGACCAGCACGTCGTGGTCGCCGATGTCGCGTCCATCCACCCAGAGGGCCTCGAAGACGGCCTCGTCGAAGGCCAGCCACGCGTCGTAGCCGTCTTCCTCGCGGACCGCCACGGCGGCGACCTGCGCGGAAAGCGAGTCGACGTCGGTCCGGAGCTCGTCGGCCATCTCGACACCGTACTCCTCCTGGAGGCGGCGGACGTTCTCGCGGGCCTGCTCGTAGTAAGCCTCGCCCTTGCCGTCGTCGGCGTCGTGGTCGATCTCGCCGTCGGGGCCGCGCTTGTTCGCCCGGAGGTCGAAGGGGTGCCAGTCGATCCGTAGCGGTTCCTCGCGGCGCTCCTGGTACTCGGCCAGCGACTCGCGGCCGAGGTAACAGAACGGACAGACGTAATCGGAGTAAACGGTGACCTGTTCGACCGCCTCGGATTCGCTCATACCTACGTAAGTCGCCCCCCAGGTATAAGCCCGCGGACGTGTCGCCCCGGTACACGACCGAGGGCAC
>CAZUWC010000318.1:0-3007 GCA_964623935.1 uncultured Halobacteriales archaeon | reverse complement strand
TCGTCGGTGACGCCGGTGGCGACGTTGCCGACGCTCGCGTACCCGTCGTCGTTGCGGACGGACACCTCGAAGGTGCCGAGCAGGCTGGCCCGGCGACCTTCGCCCCACTCGGCGCCGGTCACGACGAGGTCCAGCGTCTCGATGTCGGGCTTGCGCTTCAGCCAGTTCTGTCCGCGCTTGCCCGGCGTGTAGGCCGACTCGGGGTTCTTCAGCATGACGCCCTCGTGGCCGGCCGCCAGCGCCTCCGCCTCGATTTCCTCGACGCGGTCGGCGTCCGTACAGCGCCAGAGTTTTGAGACGACCTCGCCGTCGCCGAGCACGTCGACCAGGCGGTCGTGGCGCTCGGTGAGCGGGGCGTCCAGCAGGTCCGCGCCGTCGGCGTGCAGGCAGTCGAAGGCGTGCAACCGCAGCCGGACATCCTCGCGGGCCTGTGCGACGTCGTGTTTCCGGCGGAAGCGGCGCAACACCTGCTGGAAGGGACGGGGCTGGCCGTCCTCGTCGACCGCGACGACCTCGCCGTCGAGGATGGCCGGCACCGCGAGTCGCTCCTCGACGGTCGCCACGATTTCGGGCAGGGGGTCGGTCACGTCCTCCATGTTGCGCGAGTACAGGCCAACGGTGTCGCCGTCGTAGTGGACCTGCACGCGCGCCCCGTCGTACTTCCACTCGACGGCGACCTCGTCCCAGGCGTCGATGGCGTCCCGGACGGTCCCGGTCTGTGCAAGCATCGCCTGGACCGGCCGGCCGACCTCCAGGGTGATCGCGGCGAGCGCCTCGCTGCCACCCTCGCGGGCCCGCCGGGCGACGAGGCCGTAGTCGTTCGAGACCTGGAGCGCTCGTTCCACCTCCTCGACCGGCACGTCGAAGGCAGCCCCGATGGCGTCCCGGACGGTCCCCTCGCCGACGCCGATGCGCATCTCCGAGAGGACCAAACGCGCGAGGTAGCGCGCCTCTTCGGGGCCGATCCGGCTGAACAGCCCGAACAGCGCGTCCAGTTTCGTCTCCTGGCTGCCCGCACCCTCGGCGGCCGCCAGGTCGTGGAGCCGCTCCTCGACGTCCGCGACGGTCAGCGACCCCGCCCCGCCGGTGAAGGCGCCCAGTCCCTGCTGGCCGCCCAGGTCGTAGCTCGCGGCCACGTCGCCGATCTCGCCGAGTTCGGCCAGCCGCTCCTCGACGTCGTCGGCGTCGACGTTCGGGTCCGCCGCGCGTGCGATGGCTTCGTAACACAGTTGCGGGCCGATGTCGAGCGTCCGGGACTCGTGGGCCGGGAAGGCCCGCCCGATCAGGAAGCGGACGACCGTCGGGAGGTCCCCGCCCGCCTCCCCGAGCAGGTCGGTGACGCGCTCGCGGATAGCGGTGTCGGCCGACTCCGACTCGATGTCGGCGGCCGTGGCGGCGAACTCGGCGAACTCCATGTCCGTTTCCCGCGTGCCGGACTCGAAAAGCTGGCGGCTCCCGGATCTGGCAGTGCCAACTTGGCGATGTGACTCACCAGCCCGTATCAGTTCCGCTCGACGCGCAGGAGGACGGCCCCGAGTCCGAGCTGGAAGAACACGCCGACGGGGAGTGCCATCCCGGCCTGGAACCGCACGAGTACCGCGACTGCGGCCGCCAGGGCGACGCCGGTCACGACCAGCAAGGCCCCGAGCAGTCGGACGGGGTCGACGGGCCAGGACTCCACCCACTCCTCGGCGACGTAGTAGAGGACGCTCACGACCAAGGCGACGGCGAAGACGGCAGCGCCGGCCAGCCAGACGTAGCTGGCGAGGGTCTCACCCCGCGTCCCGACGAAGCCGGGCACCTCCCAGACCCACCGGTACGGCGAGTCCTCCGGGAACCCGACGCCGAAGACGTAGAGGAAGCGTCCGGGGAGAAACCGGATCCAGACTGCGGTGACGGACACGCCGGACCCGACGTCCTGCCGGAAGAAAGTCACCGACCACGGGAGCAACCCGCAGACCCACGTCGAGACGACAGCGAGCGCCCCCGCGTACTCCGATTTGACCCACATGGGAACGTCCCCGCAACCACGGGGGTAAAAAGTATCGGCTCCGGCGGCCCCTGCCCCGTGGCGTGACGTTCATAACCACGCCGCCCGTACCCGAGAGTAGCTAGATGCGGCGTGATCATTTCACACTGACCGTCGACGACGCGGGGGAGGCGAACCCACCGTCGCTGGTCCTGACCTACGACGGGCCGGCCGGCGAACTCACCGACAGGCTCACCGCCGGGGGGTCGGTACCTGACGGCGAGGACGTCGACCCCGCCTTCCGGTTGCAGGAGTCCGCCGACGAGGGCGACGCACGGGGCGTGTTCAGCCTCACCCGTCGGCTCACCGGCGAGTACCTCCTCGAGGCCGGCGGCGACGTCTCCGCCGTCCGCTCGCTCGTCGACGCCGCCCGGGCCGGGGGCGGTACCTACCGCATCCGCATCGAGCGTCCCGACGCCGAGGACGTCGTCCTGGAGACCGGGACGTTGCTCGTCTACGACGCCAACGGGAACCTCCGGCGCAAGGACAGCCTCATTCCCAGCGGCGTCGAACTCTAGGCCTTCGCGCCCCAGCTGTCGTGGGCCTCGATCTCCGCCTGGACGTCCTCGCACTCCTCCTCGGAGGTCATCCCGAGCGAGTCGACGACGAGCCGCCGCGTCTGTCTGTCGGCGACGTGTTCCGTCTCGGACTCCTCCTGGCGCTGGAACTCGAAGTCGGGGGTCTTCGAGCCGCCCAGCAGGTCCGACGTCTCGTACTCGACTGTCACCGGGAGCACCCGGTGTTCGGCCAGCACGCGCACGACGTCGTCCCGTCCGGCTTCGATCGCGTCCTTGAGGTCTTCCTGGATTCCCATGGTACAGTTGCCCCTTTCATACGGTCGTGCGTAATTCTTTTTATTCCCACGAAACAGACGTCCGTCTGCAGGGTCCTAACCACCGATTCTCACCGAGACTGCTGAAACTGGTTATACTGTCGGCTATAAGCCCGTGAGCAGTTTCGCCCCACCCGGGGCGCGAA
>CAZUWC010000317.1:0-3012 GCA_964623935.1 uncultured Halobacteriales archaeon | reverse complement strand
CGACCTCGCGGCCGCCGTTGAGGAAGTAGGTGACGTGGGCGTACTTCTCGGTCTCCGCGATGCGCAACTGCGTGAGTCCGGCCTCTGCCAGCGCCTCCCCCAGCGTCTCGGCGGGCTGGCGCGGCGGGAACGCGACCGGCAGGTCGAAGGTCCGGTCGTACTCGGTCATGGTCACCAGCCGGGCACCCGGCGGGTCGGTGTCGGCACCCCACGCCTCGGGCCGGATGTCCGCGAGCATCCGCGTCAGCTGGCGGGCGCGGTCGGCCCGGAAGTTGAAAAAGAGCGCGGCGTCCCCGTCCGCGAGGGTGGGCCCGCCCGCGACCAGGGTCGGCTCGACGAACTCGTCGGTGTCGCCCCGGTCGTAGGAGGTCTCGGCGGCCGCGACCGCGGACTCGGCGGTATGCTCGGCCTGCCTGTTCACGATGGCGTCGTAGGCCCGTCTCGTCCGCTCCCAGTTCTCGTCGCGGTCCATCGCGTAGTACCGGCCCGAGACCGTTGCGACGTGGCCGGTGCCCCGGTCGGCGGCGTGGGACTGGAGGTCCGCGAGGTAGCCGGCGCCACTCTCCGGTGCGGTGTCCCGGCCGTCGGTGAAGGCGTGGGTGACCGCCGTGACGCCGCGCTCGGCGGCCAGGTCGATCAGCGCGTGGAGGTGTGCCTGGTATGAGTGGACGCCGCCGTCGCTGACGAGTCCGAGGAAGTGGATGCGCCCGCCAGTCTCCCGGGCCCGCTCGAAGGCGGAGTCGATTGCATCGTTCTCGTCGATGGGGACATCGTCGGGGTCCAGGTCCGGCGGCGTCTCCCCGCGCCAGCGCGCGATGGCGTCGGTGACGCGGGCGGACTCCTGTTTGACGACGCGGCCGGCGCCGATGTTGAGGTGGCCGACCTCGCTGTTGCCCATCTGTCCCTCGGGGAGGCCGACGCGGCGGCCGTGGGTCTCGAGGGTGGCGTGGGCGCCCTCGCGCCAGTAGCGGTCGAAGTTGGGCGTGGACGCGGCCGCCACGGCGTCCCGGGCGTCGGCGTCGGGGTTGAGCCCCCACCCGTCGAGGATGACGAGACCGACCTTCATACCCGCGGCACGCGGGGGCCACCTACCACACTTTCGCTTTCGAGTGGGCCGGTGACCGTTCCGGAATCGGCTCGCGGCGTGCCTGGCACGGGACAAGCAGTGAGAGTGATTGCTGTAAGCCTTTTCCGGATCAACCGCACGACATGACGCGGTTGAAACGGTAAACCGTCACAGCAATCACTCTCAGAGGGGCTGTTCAGCCACGGGTCCGTTGCTACGACCGACCCTATATCGGTCTGACGCACATACACCTCTGTGTATGAGCCACAAGCTACCTCGTCACGACACACGTTCCTGCACAGATGAGCGGTGACGACCAGTCCTCTCAAGAGACCTCGTCCGACCGTGTCGGGCGCGAGTACTCGGGGTCGATGGCAGAGCGCTACTCACACCTCATGGGCCGATTCGTCCACGGGATCGAGCTGGCTGCCGCAACCGTTTTCGCCGTGCTCTTCGCGGTCGGCGTCGTCGATCTGACGCTCCAGATATTCCAGTCCGTCAGGTCGCGCACCATCACCGATCCGCTCGTGGTCATCGGCTTCATAGACACGGGACTCCTTTTGTTGATCATTGTCGAGGTGTACCAAACGGTACTCGCGTACGTGGAAGAGAACGACACCCGTCGAATCGTCCGGCTGGTCATCTACACCGGTGTCATAGCGATGGTCCGGAAGGCCATCATCTTCCGGACGAGCGAGTATGCCACGCTCGAAGACGCCCTGTTCGCTGCCGGCTCCTACGCGATCATCATTTTTGCGCTGGTGGCACTGCTCTTCGTCGAGCGGTCCTACGGAAGCGACTCCTCGCTGTTGTCCGACTGATAATCCCGAGTTCACGCACGACCGTAGAATCGAGGAGCCATACTCGTCACTCGACGGTTGACCGATCCTATCTCGACTCGGTGGTATCGTGGTGTCGTTCGAGTCGGCGTCGGCGCCGGAGTCGCTGTGCTCTAATCCTGTCTGCGATATCGTCGGGGGAGTCGGAGGGGGTTCGTGTCATGGGGGACCACGCCGACGACCAGTGTCGGCAGTTCCTGGTTGGAACCCGCCCCTCAATAGTCCCGAGCCAGTGTTTCAAGCCCTGAAACCGACGGTGGCCGGAACCGGGAGAGGTGGCCAGGTGACAGCGGGTCCTTCGGGAACGTAGACTTTCGCGCTATACGGACGATTGTAAGTCATTACAGGATCGACCGCCAGAAAGCGAGCGGTCGACCTGGAAAACGCTTACAATCGTCCGTATATCGGTCGGCTGGCCACTGTTCCAGATGCTAGCCTGGCTCCAGCCACCGCTGCTGGTCGCGTCGTGGTCGGGTCCGTCGGCGTGTCCTGTGCCACGATTGGAGACGGCGACCGAACGCGGTGCCCCCGTGCTCGACGGCTTTGAACACCGAAGTTATGTAGCAGGGCCGTCACCGTCTGGACATGCAATCACAGCTGCTCTCCGAGGAGCAGGCCGAGCACATCGTCACGACGGCCAGGACGGCGACGGGCGACAGCCTGCGGTCGGTCACCTACTTCACGCGGTCGGACTTCGATCAGCTGTACCTGCGTGGCGACCTCGAACGGGACGCCGACCTCAACACCTTCGTCGGCCACGAGTGGCGCGGCTACCGCGAGACGGGCAACGCCTACCAGAACTCGGAACTGGGCCGGTACAAGTTCACCGTCCGCGCCTTCGAGAACGGCTACCTCCTGCGGGTGGCCGTCGACCGCAAGGGCGTGCTCATCACGACCGACGGGCTCTCGATGCAGAGCTACGAGGAGATCGCCGAGGCTCTCCGGCGGCTGCTCCGCGAATGGGGCGAAACGTAGGCGTCTCGGTAGCGGTCGGTGGTCGCGTCAACCCTCTCTTCTCTGTGCTTCCGTCCGCCGCCGTAACGACATCCGACCGGAAAACGCCTGTCCGCTCTTTAGGAACTGCTGTCTGTAATTCCGTCGCGTCTG
>CAZUWC010000316.1:0-3013 GCA_964623935.1 uncultured Halobacteriales archaeon | reverse complement strand
GCCGCGGCCGCCCCGGTGGCGACCACGAGCACTGCGAGCAGCACGCCCGCGAGCTTGGTCGGCTTCATGTTGCACTCGACCCTGGGTGCTAGCCCCACTTGAAGGGGGCAAGCGCTGAACCCGCATGCTTGCCGAATTAAGCCGGATTAACGCCTCTCGACGCGGATTTAATCCCGATTAAGCCGGTCAAATCGGGCCGAGGTGGCCGCTGGTGCGATCGTGTCGGGTGTCCGGCGGTCGGCGGGGGGTGCGCGCTGTGGTCCGGTCGACTGGCCGTCGGTCAGGGCGGGCGGCGCGTCTCGCTGCCCGGGGGTGCGGACAGTCTTTTCATGCCCGCGCCCCTACCCGGTGGTATGGAACACGAGGCAACAGTCGAAGGTGTCGGTGTCGGCGTCAGCGACGAGGGTCCCGGGGCACCTGTGGTCGTCCTCCAGGCCCGGGAGGAACTCATCCCCATCTTCATCAGCTCCGACCAGGCCCAGTCGATGCAACTCGCCCTGGAGGGGGAACCGTTCGAGCGCCCGCTGACCCACGACCTGTTCGTCGAGATGGTCGCCGAGTTCGGCGCGGCCATCGACCGCGTCCGCATCGACGATCTCGCGGACGGCACCTTCTACGCGAAGATCGACACGGAGCAGTACCACGGCGGGGAACGCAAACAGGCCGTCTTCGACGCCCGGCCCTCCGACGGCATCGCGCTGGCGCTGCGCGTCGACTGCCCGATCATCGTCAGCGACGAGGTGGTCGACGAGGCCGGGCGCCCGCCCGACGCCTTCGAGACCGAACGCGACGAAGACCCCGGGATGGGCGGTGGCGGCGGTTTCGGCGAGGATCCCTTCTGAATGGACGACGGGCTCTTGCTCGACCACGACACCGTCCGGGCACGCGCCCCACACCCCGACAGCCTCGACCGCAAGAAACCCCGGCCCACGTTCCTCCGGGAGGCGATGGCCGACCTCGCAATCGAGAACCCCCTCTACGTCGGTGACAGCGAGAGTGACAGCGAGGCCGGCCACCGTGCCGGGCTGGACGTCGCCTACATCCGCCGGAGACACAACGGCGACGCCGCGCTCGACCACGAACCCACCTACGAGGTCGAAGGGCTGGAAGACGTCGTCGGACTGCTGGACGTCGGGTCAGTCTAGTTCCACGAAGTTCGTCTCGGAGAGCCCGGGGCCGCCGACCTCTTCGAGGAAGTCGCCGGTCCCGTGGCCGTCGCGCTCGCACTCGATCGGATTGCTGTCCCTGTAGGACCTGCCCAGGACGAACTCCTCCCGGGAGGGGACGCCCCGCTCCTCGTACTCGGCGAAGACGTCGTCGGTCATCACCTCGAAGTAGGACACGAGCGTCCGGCCGGTCGGCGTCCAGACGTTGACCGCGGGCTCGCCGACGGTGTAGGAGTCGAACCGGTAGACGCCGAGTTTCTGTCCGGCCGTCACCTGGGCCCCCTCCTCGATGCCGGGCTCGGGGTCGATGTGGAACAGTTCGAGGTCGAAGGCCGGATGCCCCTCGGGGGTTATGACGACCCGGACGTCCCTCGCGTCCGCCTCGGCCTCGGTCGTCGTGACGAGACCGGTCGTCGGTGCGTACTGGGTCTCGTGTTCGCCGTCGCCGCCGGAGTCGTCTGAGATGTAGTGTTTCATGCTCCGGCAGGTCTCGAAGTCGTTGGTGTAGCTGTGGCCGTAGCCGCTCCGGAAGTACGAGACGTGCGTCGCCTCGGAGACGTCGACCAGCCTGTGGGTGACGAACTGCGGCGGCTCGCGCTCGAAGACGTCGTAGACGGGCGGATTGACCGACGCGGCCCCGACGTCGGCGGCCGGACCCGTGACGTGGACCAGCTCGGTGACCTCCCCGAAGCGCCGGAGCGTCCGACCCCTGTAGAGGACGAGTGCCCCCCGCGAGCCGCTCTGCAGTCGCCTGTACCCGTAGAGGGCTCCCGGCGCCGGGTCCTCGTAGGCCTCGCGCAGGTCGAACGACTCGGTCGCCGACCAGCCGTCGACGTTGGTCGCGTACCACCCGGCCACCTCGCTGAAGGGCGCCCGCACGACGAACGACGCGGTCGTGGTGCCCCCGGGGGCCGAGACGTACTGTGCGGGTCGGGCCGAGAATCCCATCTGCCGTGCCATCGCCACGTCCCGTGCGTCCGGGTGCGGGTCCAGCGAGGCCGGCGTGGATCGCTCTTCGGTCGGTGTCGGACTCGGTGTCTCTGTGGCGGTCTCTCTCGCCGTGTCCGAATCCGCTGTCGGTGTCGGTTCGGTCGGCGTCCGGGCCGGAGTATCCCTCGGCGTCTGCTCCGTGTCCCCGGTGTTACACCCGGCCGTGGCACCGACCGTGGCCAGCGCGCCGAGGCTGCGAAGGACCGTCCGTCGACGCATGCCACACCGTCTCTCGCGGCCTGTAATGTATTTTTGGCAATAATTATCAGCCGTGATAGACCCGTCGACGCGGTTCACGCCCGTCCTGGTTTTGCGACCGAGTGGTTCCCGCAGCGCCGGAGGCGGGAGGAAACCCGAAGGAGTAAAACGTTCGAGACTGCTGGACGGGTAGCTATCGGCGGCTCACAGTCGGAGCCATTCGCCAGGCACGAACAGGACCGTTCCCGTGAGGTCGCCGGTAAACATCTCGATTCGGCGGACCGACGCGGCAATCTCTCCCGGTTTAGCCGATGTGTCGCACGCGAGAACGCCAGGGTGTGCTTCGAGGTCTATCTCGGCCTCGGCGCCCTGGAAATCCGTGTCCTCGCTCATACTGTCGGCTATAAGCCCGTGAGCAGTTTCGCCCCACCCAGGGCGCGAAATCGCTCACGAAGTTATAGCCGACAGTATCAGAATGGCACGGTCGGATTCGCGTGCATATTCGAGCACGTCGACGTCGTCGGAGCCCCGTGCTATCACCTCGCCAACAACAGCAACGTTTTGGTCTTCTCCCCGGGGGGCGGAAATGAACGCGGGTGGGACGTGTTCGTCAGCCAGAATCCTCATGCCTCGGGCTCTGACTGGGTCTCTCCCTCGAT
>CAZUWC010000315.1:0-3027 GCA_964623935.1 uncultured Halobacteriales archaeon | reverse complement strand
CGGCCTCGCGGTAGGCCTCGATCATCTTGTTGTGGTGTTTCTGGGCCTCGTCGGCCAGTTCGGTGACCTTCTGGTGGTGCTTCGAGGCTTCGGCGCGCACCTCCTCGGCCTCCGCTTTGAGTTCCTCGAGGTTGTCGGTGTGGTCGAGTTTCTCCTTTTTCTCCTGGAGTTTCTCGCGTTTCTCCTCGATCTTCTCGATGAGGTCGCGCTCGTCCTCGGCGCTCAAGACCTCGGTCTGCTGTTTGAACTCCAGGTCCTCGATCTCGGATTCGAGTTCCTCGATGGACTTGCCCTCGTCGAGTTTGAGGTCGTCCTTGAGCTGTTCGACCTCGTCGAAGAGTTCGTTGGCCTCCGCGTTGAGTTCGTTGCGCTTCTCCTTGTGTTCCTGGACTTTCTCGTTGAGCTCGTCGCGTTTCTCGCGGTGTTGTTGTGCCTCGTCGACCTTCTCGCGGGTCTTGGCGTTGAGGTCGTCGCGCTTGGAGGCGCGCTCGCTGGCCATCTGGTTCAGGTCGTTTCGCCTGTCCCGGAGTTTGCCGGCGAGTTTGATGAGTTCGCCCTTCGAGTTGTTCTCCAGTTGGTCGTCCGTTATCGCTACGTTCTTTGATTTGTCTATCGAGTCTGCCATGGTTGTACCTCGGTGCCATCTCCGCTGGGGCGTCGGGTAGTCGCCGCGCTGACGGGCGGCTGACGCCGATAATAAGGGTTCCCTGTCATGGGCGGTTCACGATACTACCCGAACGCCGCAACGTTCTGGTACCCGTAACTTTTGTCGATGGCCGTTTAAACATTCCGGTCGACCAGACCCCTGTTTCCGACTCCCACACGGCCTGGCACGGCCGTTTCCGGTCACAGCTCGTAGGTGTTCTCGACGGTCGCGTCGCCGACCGACACGGCAAGCGTCACGCTCTCGGCGGTCGGGAGGTCCACGGTCCCGCGCCAGCGGCCGGCCGCCTCGACGGGCAGGTCCCGCTCGCCGCCGGAATCGCCGGCCGCCCAGGAGAGGGTCACCGACAGCGACTCGGGCGCGTCGTTGACCACCACGGCCTCCGTCTCGCCCGGGGAGGGATCGACCAGGAACGCCTGGACGGGCTGGAGCGCCCGCGCGAGCGTCTCGCGTGCCGCCTTGGGCGTGCCGTCTGCGGCGTAGACGCCCATCCCGGCGCCGTCCGTGTCACGCAGGGCCGTGACGACGACGCCCACGCCCCGACGGCGGGCAGTCTCGACGATCGTCCGGAGGAGGTCTGCCTGGTAGGCCTGCGAGGCCGCGACGCCGCTGTCGACGCGGGTGTCGTGTTTCGCGGCGTCGAACCCCGCGGCCCCGCGTCCCTCGCCGTCCTCGGCGAGCGCGCCGGCGCCGAAAGCGGCGAGCAGGTCCGCCGGGTACCGGTCGAGCAGGCCGTCGATGTCGCCGGCCGAGCCGTAGTCCCACCCCGGATAGTAGGCGGCGGCGTCGTGGTCGACGCCCGGGCCGGCCACGACGGGAACCGCCGGCACGTCCTCGCCCAGCGCCTCCGCGACGCGCTCGGCCGGCGACTCGTCGTAGGCGACCCGCCAGGCCCGCCAGCGCAGGCGCAGGCTATCGAGGAGGCCGTCGCCGAGGCCGTCGGCGAAGGTCACGGTCGGTTCGTCGTGGACGCCGACCGGCCCGAGGCTGGGGTGGCGACTGTAGGTCCCGACGAGTCGCCGCGCCAGGTCCCGGCCCCGCTCGACGTCGAACGCCCCGGGGCCGGTCAGGGGGAGCTCCTGCCAGACGACGAGTCCGGCCTCGTCGCAGGCCTCGTAGACGGCCGGCGAGAGGACGTGAGCAGGCGCGCGAACGAGGTTCGCGTGCAGGTCTGCGGCGCGCTCGACGTCTGCGGGGTCGTCGGTCAGGAGGTTCACACCCCGGACCGGCATGGGCCGACCGTTGACCCGGAGGCGGCCCCCCTCGCGCGTGACCGAACAGAATCCGGTCGTGATCGAGCGTTCGCTGTCCCCGAGTTTCGCCCGCAGCGTGTAGCGGTGTTGCTCGCCCAGGTCCCGGGGCCACCACAGCGACGGGTCCCGGAGTTCGATGGTGTGCTCGGCGGTCGTTTTCCCCTGCTTCTCGGCGCTGACCGTCTCGCGGTTCATCATCGCGCTGGTCCGGCGGCCCCCGCCCCCGGTCGGGCGTAGCGAGTAGGTGATCCGCTCATCCAGGGGACCGCCGGTCACGACCGTCGTCCGGACGTGGAGGGTGGCCCCGTCGTCGGTCACCTCGGGGTCGACCTGGACGCGGTCGACGTACGGCAGCGGGTGGGTCTCGATTGCGGCATCCCACCAGATTCCGGGCACGCGCTCGCTCGCGGGCACGCGGTCGGTGTCGTAGAGGCCACCAAAGCGGTCACGGGGCGCGTGGCAGGTCACCGCGAGGTCGGTCCCGGCGTCGGGGCGGACGGGCACGCGAACCGGCTGGAAGTAGGCGTCGCTCGTGACGGGCCCCTCGCCGTCGAGGCGGGCGGCCGAGACGTCGACTTCGGCGTGTGCGTAGAGGCCACGCAGCACCACGACCGCCACGTCCTCGTCGGGACCGCGGGGGTCGGGGAACGACGTCTCGTAGGTCACCCCATCGGCGCCCGCCAGCGCCGCGGGCTTGCCGGGCACCGTCACGGCCCGCTCGGGCCCCCCTGGGATGGGCCTTGCGTGCCACTCTTCGAACATGTCTCCGGGGGCGTACGCTGGCGCTTTATCGTTTCCGGCAGCGGCGCCCTTTTTACCCGCGGCCCGAAGTGTGGGTATGGACGTCTTCGCCGTCGATGGGTTGCCCGAAGTCCGGCCCGGCGACGACCTCGCCGCCCTGGTCGCCGACCAGACCGACCTCCACCCGGGGGACGTGGTCTGTGTCGCGAGTACAGTCGTCTCCAAGGCCGAGGGTCGCCAGGCCGCACTGTCTGACTTTCCGGCTGGCGAACGCGCCCGATCGATCGCCGACCGCGTGGCCGACCTGGCGGGCGAGGAGAAAGACCCCCGCTTCGCCCAGGCGGTCATCGAGGAGAGCGAACAGCTCCT
>CAZUWC010000314.1:0-3028 GCA_964623935.1 uncultured Halobacteriales archaeon | reverse complement strand
TAAAAAGACTCAACGCAGTCTTGCGGCTCACACATATAAAACTGGCTACAGCAATCAGTATCAGCCCGGCATCGCCTCGCTGGCCGGGAACAGTTCGATGGTCTCGCCCAGTCCGGCCTCGCGGGCCTTCTCGTAGAGCATGTGCGCGGCGGCGACCGTCTCGATACCAGTCCCGCCGCTGTCGAACAGGGTTACTTCGCTCGCGTTCCGTCGTCCCGGCGCCTCGCCGGCGACGATTTCGCCGAGTTCCGCGTGGACGTGGTCCTCGTCGATGGCGCCCGCCTCGCGTGCGGCGATGAAGGAGCCGGCATCCTGGGGGGCGCGGGCGCGCAGGTCGGGCACGTACGTCGCACGCGCGACCGTCGCGGCGTCGACCTCGCGTTTCTCGGGGTGGTACTGGCCCATCGCGGTCACGTGGGCCCCCTCCGCGAGGTTGTCGCCGTCGAAGACCGGCTCGGCCGCGTTGGTCGCGGTGACGACGACGTCGGCGCCGGTGACCGCCTCGCTGCTGGCCTCGACCGCCCGAACGGTCGCGTCGAGGTCGTCGTTCATCTCCGCGGCGAATTGCTCGCGGTTCTCGCGGGTGGGCGAGTAGACGTCGACGGTCTCGAAGTCCCGGACGGTGGCGGTCGTGCGGAGCTGGCCCCGTGCCTGGGAGCCGCTTCCGATGACGGCCAGCGAGGCAGCGTCCTCACGAGCGAGCGCGTCCACGCCGACGGCGCCGGCAGCGCCCGTCTTGAAGGGGTTGAGACTCGCGCCGTCCAGCAGAGCCAGGGGCCGGCCGCTCTCGGCGTCGAACAGCGGCAGGAAGAAGTGTGCGTCGGCGTCACCGAAGCCCGCGGCGTAGGTGTATCCGCCCATCGCACCCGTCTCCGGGAGGATGGCGAAATAGCCCGTCAGCATGCCCGGCGGGTCGGCGTTCTCGAGTTTGGTCCGGGGCTGGGCGGGTGCACCCTCGCCGCGCTGGCGATAGCCCTCGCGGACGGCCGCGACGTACTCGGCTGGCGTCGCCAGGCCCGCGACGTCCTCGCTGGTCAGATACAGCGTCTCCGTTCCCATGCCCGCCGGTAGGGGGGACCGGGTCTTATACTGCCGGCTATAACTACGTGGAGATATTCGACCCGACGGGGGGTCGAAATTGCTCACGTGCTCTACGGACGATTGTATACCGGTGGACGTAAGCAATGATACATTCAGCCCGGTACAGAGAAGGGCCGAGAAGTATCAAACGTTACGTCCACCGGTATAAGCGTTTTTCAGGTCGACCGCACGCAATCTGGCGGTCGATCCGGTAACGACCTTCAGCAATCAGTATCAGTCGGCGGTGTTGTACGTGTCTGTGCTCGTACTGGCTCCGGTCTCCGCGGCCCTGCCGACGGGCGCCCGCACGAACATAGCGTGACCGATCAACCCCGCCGAGACAACGGCCCCCGCGGAGACGGCTGCCGGCAGACTGACGCCCAGCACGAGCAACGCGCCCGAGATCGCAACAATCGACAGTGGAATCAGGCCCAGAACCAGGTCGTAGTAATCCATCATGATCTATTCTTACGTAGCGAAGGAGTGTACAAAAGTCTTTCTCATGGCCACTGAATAATGCTCATTGTAGGCACCAGCTATGTATAGAAAATAGTCTGTATACCCATGTATAACCTATGAAAATAATCTCACACTGGGGAACGAGCGACACACGGTGACGCTCCCGGCGTGTCCGGTCGCTGCGACAGCTGTGCCGGCCGGGGCGATTGCCTCTTGGCTTCCCAGTTAGAAAACGGCGACAGCCACACGTCATCGTACTTTCGTGGGCCGTTCTCGCGGATGATAACAGACGCACGCTTTCTCAAGACAGTCTGTTTGTGTCGTTTTCAATCCTGAAAATTGGGGGATAGCCCTTATGTAGGGATGTGCACAACGTTGGCATGGAGGGGCACTGGCGGTGACGGTGGCCCTTGAGACCCATGAGTTCGAACGCAACCGACGAACGGGACGAAGGTGTCGCAGCGGAGGAGCAGGAGCGATACGCAGAGTTGAACATTGGTGACGAAGAGTTCGTCATTTACGACAGGGAGAACCACCAGGCGTGGATTCAGTCGTCGGCCGCGGTCACCGTACGTGACTTCCAATGAGGGGATGGCGTTCGGGTACCGGGTCGGGCTGCCGCCGCAGTCACCCTCCACGTACCGCCTGACGATCGGACCACTTCGACGACCCCTTCTGCGTGCGCCTGTCGGCCGAGTTCACTCGGCCACTCTCTTTCCCGCGACGAACAGCAGCCGCCACCCCACGACCAGTACTCCCCCGACGACAAGCGTCACCAGGACGAACGCGGCCGTCGTCCCGCCCCGGAAGGCCGGGGTCGCCCGCAGCGCGTGGCCCACCAGGACGGCGACAACCCAGGCCGGGACAGTCCAGCCGAGCGCGCGCCGGGGCGAGGTGACGGCCTCGGCGGTGTAGAGGCCACCGACGAGCGCCACCGCCACCCACGCGAGCAGGAACGGCGCCAGCGCGCCCGCCACGACCCCCGGGTTCGCGAGGGGTCGCCCGCCGTGCTGGACGGTCCCCGCCGCGACGAACGCTGTCAGCGCGATGAGGTCCCCGACGGCGAGAACCCCCGCCAGCGGGCGCAGGTCGACCCGCGAGCGCAAGTACGTCGAGGTGCTCATACCGCGGGCTTCGGGTGGCAGCCTCTTGGAATCCCCGCTTTCGTGGCGAGGACGTGGACCACCAGCGTTTTTCCCGGGGCCCGCCTCCCATTCCACATGAGTGGCGAGGCGTTCGGCTGGCGCGGGTGGGTCCTCGTCGGGGTGGTCGTCGTGGCATTCCTCGTCGTACCGGCCGCGATTCTCTTGCTTCCACAGGCCCGTGACCTCGTCGCCGCGCTGGGGCTGACGCTCCGTGATGCCTACCTCGTGCTCCCGCTCGTGCCCGCGTTCCTCCTCGGCGCGACTGCCGTCTGGGCGGCCGTCCGTTCCCGCGCGGAGTGATCTGTCCGGCGACGAACTGCCGGTCTCTTCCTGCCGGCTATATA
>CAZUWC010000313.1:0-3048 GCA_964623935.1 uncultured Halobacteriales archaeon | reverse complement strand
GTTCGGCGTCACCCAGGTAGAAGCGCACGGGCCCGCGCTTGCCGAACTTCTCGAAAGCACGGGAGAGCTGGTGGGGGCTCTGGTCGAGCCCGTGGACGCGCTCGGTCTCTTCGAGGAGTCGCTCGGTCGCGAAGCCGGTGCCACAGCCGACGTCGAGCACGCGGTCCGCCGGTCCGATCTCGAGCATCCCGACCGCCTCCTCGCGCATCTCCTCGTTCCAGATGAAGGGGTTGATCCGGTCGTAGACCGTCGAGAGGTACTTGTAGAAGACCCGCGCGCGTGCCTTGTCTTCGAGAACGCCCATTGTTCGTGAGTTGGTTCTCAGGGGCATAACTCCCCGGATTCCCTGTCGGTGGTCGTCTCTTTGATACCCTGTTGCACGTTCGAGATTATAGAACGCGCGAACGCAGCAGTTACTCGACTCGTGGTGTGACTTCCACGTCACAGTCGCTGGTGACGGTCACCTCGTAGGCCTCGTATGCGAAGGTGACGCGCACTGTCCCGGACGCCAAGAGTCGCGCCAGGGCGTCGGCATCAACGGCCTCGGCAAGCGGGGGCGAGAGTTCCGCGGGTGGGACATCCTCCGCGCTGGCGAGTGCCTCGATAACCGGCATGAGATAGTTATCCATACAATATCAAAGGGCTCTCGGCAAGAAGGTCACTCGGGAAAGTTACGAACACGTACTCCCCGCTGAACGGCACCAAATCGTCCGATGACGTTGCCGCGAAGTACGGCACGCCGTTGTTCTGGACGAGGTCGAGGATCGAACCCAGCGTCGATGCGGTGTTCCCGATGATGCCGTGGACGTTGTCCGTCACCGCGACGCGGAACTCCTCGGACTCCCCATCGGCCGGTGTCGATGTCGTCGTTTCTTCCCCTGGTGTCGGGGTGGAAGACTCCGGGGTTGCTGTCTCTGTCCCACCACTATTCTGTTCGTCCGCCGCACAACCGGCGAGTCCGACCATGCCCGTCCCCGCCATCGCCGATAGCACTGTCCGTCGATCGACGCCCTCGGACGTGTGAAGTTTTCGCATGATTCATACTACAGTCTCCGTGCGGTGGTGAACCGATTGCTCCTTCACTAGAAGGTGGTTTATATACTATCGCCGCGCGGGAAGGACTGCGCGGGGCCGTGTGGGGCGTACTCGTGGAAGGCACGAGACTCTTAGTGTGAACCCTCACGCCGGTGGGAATGCCCGGTCCGCTTTCGCAACTACCAAATAGGCACTCTTGGTAGATTGGCGTGATCGAGCGATGCCGGACACACAGGTACTCGAACGCATCAAGGACGCCGAGCGCGAGGCCGACGAGATCGTGGCCGAGGCCCGCGAGGAGGCCGACGAGATCGTGGCCGAGGCCCGCGAGGAGGCCGACGAAATCCGCGAGGAGGCCCGCGAGGAGGCCGACGAGGTCGCCGAGGAACGTCTCGCGGTCGCTCGCGAGGAGGTCGAAGAGGAACGCGAGCGCATCCTCGAGCAGGGCCGCCAGGAACGTGAGGACCTCGTCTCGTCGGCCGAGAACCGCACCGACGACGTCATCGAGCACGTCCTGGACCTGTTCGAGGAGGCGGTCCATGCTCAGACCTGAGCAGATGAGCCGGGTCTCGGTGACCGGCTCCAAACCCGTGATGGATGACGTCATCGAGGTTGCCCACGACCTGGGGCTGTTGCACGTCACCGACTACGACGGCTCCTGGGATGGCTTCGAGCCCGGCGACCCCATCGCGGGCGCCGACGAGGCCTCGGGCAAACTGGTGACCGTCCGCGCGCTGAAGTCGACGCTGGGGGTCACCGGTGAGGACGTCTCGCCGACCAACCGGGTCGTCACCGACGAGGCCCTCGACGAGGAACTCGATGCGGTCCGCGCGGACGTCAACGAACTCGACGACCGCCGCGACGAACTCCGGGACGAACTCCGGGACGTCCGGGAACGCGTCGAGCTGATGGAGCCCTTCGTCGCGCTTGGCATCGACCTCGACCTGCTCTCGGGGTACGACTCGCTGTCCGTCCGCGTCGGGGAGGGCGACCCCGGGTCGGTCGAGCGGGCGCTCGCGGACAGCGACGTCGACGCCTCCGAGACCTACACGGCCGAGGACGTTGTCGCCGTCTTCGCCTACACCGACGAGGAGACGCTCGCGAACGTCCTCGTGGACGCGACGTTCACCGCCATCGAGATCCCAGACGGCGAGGGCGACCCCGAGGAGTACCTCGAGGAGTTGCACCACCGTGAACGCGAACTCGAATCGAAGCTCTCGACCGTCGAGGACGAGATGGAGGACCTCAAACTCGAGGTCGGCGGGTTCCTGCTGGCCGCCGAGGAGGAACTGGCCATCGACGTCGAGAAGCGGGAGGCCCCCCTGGCCTTCGCCACGACCGAGAACGCCTTCATCGCCGAGGGGTGGATCCCGACGGCCCGCTACGACGAGTTCGAGGGCGCCATCACCGACGCCGTCGGCGACCACGTCGAGATCGAGGAACTCGAACGGGCCGACTACGACGAGGACGGCCACGTCACGGACCACGAGGAGGTCCCGGGCGAGGAACGCGCTGGCGAGGAACCCGGCGGCGTCGAACAGCCGACGGCCGCGAACGGCCGGGGCGAGGCCGACACCGAGGAGGCCCGCACCGATGGCGGGACGGTCACGATGGGCGGCGACGACCCGCCGGTCATCCAGAACAATCCCGTGGTGAGCAAACCCTTCGAGATGCTCGTCGGGGTCATCAACCGCCCCAAGTACACCGAGTTCGACCCGACGCTGATCCTCCTGCTCACCTTCCCGGCGATGTTCGGGTTCATGATCGGCGACGTCGCCTACGGCCTCCTCTACGTGCTGATCGGCTGGGCGCTGTACACCAAGGTGGACAGTTCCGGCTGGCAGGCGCTGGGCGGGCTCTCCATCTGGTCGGGCGTGTTCACCATCTTCTTCGGGTTACTGTACGGCGAGTTCTTCGGCCTCCACTTCATCACCGGCATCCTCTGGGAGGGGCTGGTGGGCCTGCACGGCGCACCCATGCACAAGGGACTCCAGCCCGTCGACATCAACTTCG
>CAZUWC010000312.1:0-3062 GCA_964623935.1 uncultured Halobacteriales archaeon | reverse complement strand
CGTCGACCACGTGGTCCAGTACAACAGCCCGCGGCAGGTCTGCCGGCTCCTCCAGCGGGTGGGCCGGGCGGGTCACCGCCGGGACGAGGTCTCCTCGGGGACCGTCGTGACCAGCCACCCCGACGACGTCCTCGAGTCGCTGGCCATCGCCCGCCAGGCCCGGGCCGGCCAGGTCGAACCCGCAGCCATCCACGACGGCAGCCTCGACACCGTCGCCAACCAGGTCGCCGGGCTGGTGATGGATGTCGGCGAAATCAGCGCAATGGGCGCCTACGAGATCGTCACGCGGGCCTACCCCTTCCGGAACCTCACGGAATCTGAGTTCAAGGCTGTCGTGCGGGAACTCGCGGGCAACCGCGTGGTCTGGCTCGACGAGGACCGCGATACGATCGAGAAGCGCCGGGGGACCTGGCAGTACTTCTACCGGAACCTCTCGATGATCCCCGACGAGGCGACCTACGACGTCGAGGACGTCGCCAGCGGCTCACAGATCGGCACGCTCGACGAGCGGTTCGTCGTCAACTTTGCCGCCCCCGGCGAGGTGTTCGTCCAGCGCGGCGAGATGTGGCGGATCACCGACATCGACGACGAGGAGGAGGTGGTCACCGTCTCGCCCATCGAGGACCCCGCCGGCGAGGTCCCCTCCTGGACCGGCCGGGAGATTCCCGTTCCCGAACAGGTGGCCCAAGAGGTCGGCGAGATTCGAGCGGTTGCGGGCCAGCAATTCAGCGACGGCGCACCCGTCGACGCCGTCGCACGTGACCTGCAACGGCGCTACGAGGTCGACGCCGCGACCATCGAGACGGGACTGGCGACGCTGTCCGACCACGCCGAGGACGATGCGCCGGTCCCGACCGACGAGCGAATCGTCGTGGAGTTCGCGGACGGATCGGTCGTCGTCAACGCCTGCTTCGGCCACAAGACCAACGAGACGCTCGGGCGCCTGCTCGCCGCGTTGCTCGGCCAGCAAACCGGGTCGTCGGTCGGGATGGACGCCGACCCCTACCGCGTCGAACTCGACGTGCCCCGCGGGGTGTCGGGGTCTGACGTCGTCGACGTGCTGGCGGGGACCGACCCCGACCACGTCAGAGGGTTGATCGAACTCAGCCTGAAAAACGCCGACGCGCTGAAGTTCACGCTCGCACACGTCGCGGCCACGTTCGGGACGCTCAAGCGCTGGCGCGGCGACGCCCGCTCGCGCTTTGGCCGCGACCGCCTGCTCGACGCACTGGAGGATACGCCCGTCTACGACGAGGCGCTGCGGGAACTCCTCCACGAGGAACTGGACGTGGCGGGCGCGAGTCGCGTCCTCCGTGGGATACAGTCCGGCGACCTGGCCGTCGAGACGGTGGGCGGTCACACGCCGCTTGGCACCGGCGGCCGGGGGTCGGGCCAGGAACTACTGACCCCCGAGAACGCCGACGCCAGCGTCATCCAGACGGTCAAGGAGCGCATCCAGAACGACCGAGTCATCCTCATGTGCCTGCACTGCGAGGACTGGACGACCCGGCGGACGGTCCGGCGCGTGCGCGACCAGCCGACCTGCCCCGAGTGCGAGTCGACCCGTATCGCCGCGCTCAACCCCTGGGACGAGGCGACTATCCGGGCGGTCCGTGCCGACGAGAAGGACGCCGAACAGGAGAAGGCGACCGAACGGGCCCACCGGGCGGGCAGCCTCGTCCAGAGCCACGGCAAACAGGCGGTCATCGCGCTCGCGGCCCGCGGTGTCGGCCCCCGGAACGCCGCGCGTGTCATCAACAAACTCCGCGAGAACGAGGAACAGTTCTACCGGGACATCCTCGAACGCGAGCGGGAGTACGCCCGCACGCGGTCGTTCTGGTGACTACGTGTCGGCGAGGTCGGCCCAGGAGAGCATCCCGGCGTAGTCACTGCCCTCACGGACGGGGAGGTGGTTGACGCCGAGGCTCTCCATCATCGCGGCGGCCTCGCCGGTCCGGATGGTCGTCGGGACAGTCTCGACGGACTCGGTCATGATATCCGCGACGGGCAGGTCGGCAGTGTCCCGCCCCTCGGCGACGGCGTCGAGGACGTCGGAACTGGTGAGAATCGAGGGCGGACTCGTCGTGACGACGAGCGCGCGGATGTCCTTCTCGCGCATCGTGGCGGCCGCCTCGCTCACTGTCGCCGTCCGGGAGACTGTCTCCAGCGGCGTCGTCATGACCTCGCCGACGCGGCGGTCGTGTTTCAGACTCATACCGTTACAAACGCATCTCCATGTTTTAGTTTTTCCTTTCGTGTCTGTAACCCAATGTTCGTACACAATCGGGCGGGAATTCCTTACAAATTTGTTCCCCGGCCGGTGACCGAGGCGGTCGCCGGGCTCTTGCCAGTCTCGCGGCATCCGACCACCGGAGCGTCGCCGCACCTATTTCGGCTGGTGTGGGTTGATAGCCTCGCCGCTCATCGCGGTGTAGATGACGTACATGATGAGTATGACCAGAATAACCGCGTCGAGTTCGTCGACGAGAGGAGCCGCCAGCGGGACGACGAGGGGGATGAGCGCGAGCGTGATGATGCCGTTGACCACCCAGTTCGACTCGCCCTCCATACGTGCCTGTACCGGGTGGAAGAATACAAAGATTCCCCTGTTCGGAGCGAATCCGGACGGCAGACCGGGCAAAAGGTAATACTGCCGGCTATAAGCCCGTGAGCAATTTCGACCCCCCGGTGGGTCGAATATCTTCACGTAGTTATAGCCGGCAGTATAAAGTGCCTCTCCACAGTCTGTCCAAACAGATGGCACAGGGGACCGACGACCAGTCGGAAGAAGTGCTCGACGGGGGCATGGATTTCGACGACGGCGTGGAGTTCGACGACGAGCGCCGCTCGGACCTGGAGCTGTGGCTGGCCGAGCACTTCGAGCCGCCCTTCTTCAAACTGCGCTTTATTCTCATCGTGCCCATCCTGATCTCGATGATCGGTGCCCTCATGATGTTCGCGGTCGGGACACACCAGACCTACAAGGCGGCGGCGTCGATCCTGTTCGAGGCGGACTTCAGCAACCCCGGCGTGACCCTGCCCATCATCAAGGCGCTGGACGC
>CAZUWC010000311.1:0-3075 GCA_964623935.1 uncultured Halobacteriales archaeon | reverse complement strand
ATGGTCTCGCTCTCGGAGGTGGTCGTGGTCGCCGGGCTGGCGGGGGCGGCGACGGGTCTCGGCGCCCTGCCGGTGCTCGTGACCGAGCGGTTCAGCCACCGGGTCTACGACGCCGCGCTCGGACTGGCTGCGGGCATCATGTTCGGCGCCGCCGTCTTCGCGCTCGTGCTCCCGGGACTGGAACTGGGAACGCTCCCCGAAGTCGCCGGGGGCGTCGTCGCCGGGGGAGTCTTCCTGCTCGGCGCGAACGCCCTCCTGCCGCACCTCCACATGCAGTTCGGCGAGGAGTACCGCGAGGGACTCCCGGCCACAGAGGAGGACGGCCTCCAGCGGGCGCTGCTGGTCGGGGCCGCCATCACCATCCACAACGTCCCCGAGGGGCTGGCTGTGGGCATCGCCTTCGCCAGCGGCGAGGAGGCCGTCGGCCTGGCGCTCGCGATCGCCATCGCAGTCCAGAACGTCCCCGACGGGTTCGCGATGGCCGTTCCCGCGGTCGACGCCGGCGTCTCCAAGCTCAAGACGGTCGGCTACACCACGCTGTCGGGGGGTCTCCCCGAACCCATCGCGGCTGGCCTCGGGTTCGGCCTCGTGTTGCTGGTGACCGACCTCTTCCCCGTCGCGGCGGGGTTCGCGGCGGGTGCGATGATCGCCGTCATCTTCCGGGAGATGATCCCCGCCAGCCACGGCCACGGCTACGAGGACTTCGCCACCGTCACCTTCGTGGTGGGGTTCGTGACGATGATGATCATCGACATCGCGCTCGCCGTGTGACCGCTCGGGAGAACGGACCCGGGGTCGGACGCTCACTGCTCGGTTCGGGTCGAGCCGGGCGGCAACAGGACGCCGGATTGCCGGAGCACCGACGGCGACAGTGCCGAATCGAGGTGTGGGTCTTCGACTGCGTCCGTGCCCTCGACCGGAACGACGCCAGTGTCGAACAGCGACGCGTCCGGGACGGCGGCTGCCTCCCGGAGGACCGTCCCCTCGGCGAGGAGAGCCCCCTCCGGGAGGGCAGCGTCGCCGGGGACGTAGACGCCGCCGGACGCCAACACCGACACCTCGTGGGGGTTGTCGAAGTCGAACCGGCGGCCGTCGAGGAACACCGTCCCGTACCGCAACAGAGTGGTGAGTCCGGATTCGAGTTCGGGCGAGGCCTCCCGCAGCTCGGGCAGGGTCCCGCCGTCGATCGCGGTGACGCTGGGACCGAGGAACCCCTCGACCGGGAACCCCGGCGACCGGTCGCGGTCCAGGTCCGCAATCGCCTCGTAGAGGGTCGGCGCGTCGACCGCCAGTCGGGACGCCGGGAAACAGACGACAGCCGCTTCCGGGGCCAGATCCGTGACCCCCTCGCTCGTCTGCGGGACCACGCCCTCACCGTCGAGGACCCCGCCGGGGAGAGAGACCACCCCGGCGTCGAGGGGGTCCCGATGGTCGGTCCGGCCGACGTCCGTCGCCAGGAGGCAGCCGGGAACGAGGACGACGACTTCCTCGGTGGCCACCGTCCGGTCCGTCACGCGCTCTCGTCGGTCGTCGCCCTCGTTCCGGGCACAGCGGCCGGTCGACCGGTCGTCCCCGGCACTGCGCCCCTCGTGGGTGTCGGGATGCGTTCCGACGAGTTCGCGGGCGGAGTGGCGGATCCCGGCCGCACGGGGGCGGCCGACGCCGTCGAGCGCGGTCAGCATCCCGAGGTCCGCGCTCGCGACGTCGCCGACAGACTCCAGTCCGAGGGCCTTCAGGTGGGCCGCCCGGGTGTCACCGACGTCGAAGATATCGGTGAGCGGGCTCATTCCACGTCCGCCAGCGCGATGCCGTCGTGGGCCAGTTCGTACCGCTCCATGGCGACGCCGGACTCCGTGGCGGTCAGCGTCGGACCGCGCCACCGGACCGGCCGCGCTCGCTTGCAGACCCAGGTCCGGGCTCGCGCGCCCGTGCTGTCCAGCAGGATGACCCGGACGTCGGCTGGCTCGGCCGTCCCGTCGATCCACCGCTGGAACCAGTCCCACAGCGACGTGTCGTCGGTGACGCCACGCCGGAGTTCCAGCCGCGGCGACTCGGTCGGGCGCCGCCCCGAGAGGACGGGATCGGTGCATCGCCCGGCTCCGCGGGCGTCCCGTTCGAAGATGTCGACCCAGCCGTTCGACGAGCCCGTGCGGTCCGACTCGACGGCCACCGAGAGGCCACGCACCTCACTGAAACCGGTGACCGCGATCCCGTCTCTGTCGACATCGACCTCGAACCGGTGGTTCGGGTACGGGTCGACCCGCGCGCCCGAGGACATGGCTCAGGACTCCTCGTCGGTCTGCCCGTTTGTGCGTTCCATCCCCTCGTGGACGATTTCGAGGCGTTCGACGGCCACGTCCTTGCCAAGCGCCTGCAGATCCGGTGCCCCGTAGTGGGCCAGCCACGCCTTCCTGAACTCCCAGCGCGGTCCCGACCCGCCCTCCTCGTCGAGGACGACGACCGCTATCTTTCGACGTGCCGCCCGGAGTTTTCCCTGCTCGACCAGTTTTCGCCACTCGAACAGTGCGATGGAGTCGTCCGTGACACCGCTCTCCAGGACGAGTCGGCTGTACTCGTTCAATCCCCAGAGCTTCCGCGGTGTCGGCGGGTCGGTGCCCTCCCGGTACTCGATCGGTTCGGTCGTGTTGGCCGGCAGCCAGCACCGGCTGAACCCGGCCTTCGCGATCCCGTCGATCTCCAGGAGGAACCGCATCCGTCGGTACGGCCCGTGTCTATCCGGCATCGATACCCCCGGATCGCCTGTTGGTAGTTGTCCTCACATTCTCTCACGATATCATGTCGTGAGTTAAAGCTATCGGCCGTCGAAAAACCGAGAGGCCTACTGGAACTCGACGTCTTCACTCTCGGTCTCGCCAGCGGCGAGTTGGTTGTAGGTTTCGGCGGTTGCCGCGAGGACGAAGACGAAGATCAGCGCGGACCCGACCTGTTCGACCAGGAGCGAGAGGACGCCGGGGAGGAACGCTCCCGGAATGGCGAACGCGATGGAGATCACGATGGCGACGAAAATGACCACGACGCCGAGTCCGAACAGCCGGAGGCGCCGCCCCTTCGTCA
>CAZUWC010000310.1:0-3092 GCA_964623935.1 uncultured Halobacteriales archaeon | reverse complement strand
GCCATCCGCGCCGCGCAACTGGACCTGGAGGTCACGCTCGTCGAGATGGACGCCTACGGGGGGACATGTCTCAACCACGGCTGTATCCCCTCGAAGGCACTCATCTCGGCGACGGACGTGGGCCACCGGGCGGGCGCGGCCGAACACATGGGCGTCCACGCCGACCCCGCCATGGACCTCCAGGGGATGGTCGGCTGGAAGGACCGCATCGTCCGCCGGCTCACCAAGGGCGTCGAGAAGCTCTGTGAGAACGCCGGCGTCACGCTCATGGAGGGTCGCGCCGAGTTCGCGGGGACCGACAGCGTCCGGGTCGTCCACGGCGGCGAGGGCGAGGGCGCAGAGAGCGTCGACTTCGAGCACGCGGTCGTCGCGACGGGCAGTCGCCCCATCGAACTCCCGGGCTTCGAGTTCGACGGCGAGCACGTCCTCTCCTCGCGGGACGCCCTCGCGCTGGAGTCGGTGCCCGAGAGCCTGGTCGTGGTCGGCGCCGGATACATCGGCATGGAACTGGCGACGGTGTTCGCGAAACTCGGCTGTGACGTGACCGTCCTCGAACAACTCGAGGAGGCACTCCCGGCCTACGAGTCCGACGTGAGCGAGGTGGTCCGCGAACGCGCCGCCGACCTCGGCGTGGACTTCTACTTCGGCGAAACCGCACAGGGCTGGGAGGAAAGTGGCGAGGGTATCACCGTCACCGCCAAGGACGACGGCCGCGTCACCGAATTCGGCGCCGAGAAGTGCCTGGTCGCGGTGGGACGCCAGCCGGTGACCGACACGCTGAACATCGAGGCTGCGGGCATCGAGACCGACGACCGCGGCTTCATCGTGACGGACGACCGCGCGGAGACGACCGTCGAGGGGATTTACGCGGTGGGGGACGTCGCCGGCGAGCCGATGCTGGCACACAAGGCCTTCCGCGAGGGCGAGGTCGCCGCGGAGGTGATTGCCGGCGAACCCGCCGCGCTCGACCACCAGGCCATCCCCGCGGCGGTGTTCACCGATCCAGAGATCGGGACCGTGGGCATGACCGAAAGCGAGGCCGCGGAGGCTGGCTTCGACCCCGTCGTCGGCCAGATGCCACTCCGCGCGTCGGGGCGTGCGCTGACCGTCGACGACACCGACGGGTTCGTGCGTGTCGTCGCCGACCGGGACGCCGGATTCCTGCTGGGCGGGCAGGTCGTCGGCCCCGAGGCCTCGGAACTGGTTGCCGAACTCGCCCTGGCCATCGAGATGGGTGCCACCCTGGAGGACGTCGCCTCCACGGTCCACGTCCACCCCACCCTTTCCGAGGCAGTCCACGAGGCGGTCAAGGGCGCGGCGGGCCACTCGATCCACTACTGACGCCAGTCCGGGTTCGATGTAACCACTCGTGATTACATAATCAGGGAGAAGAGACCAGTATTAATTACGGCGGGGCCCGCAGGGTCGGATAGATGCTGGAAGACGACTTCGGACGCGAGATATCCGGGGTGCGCGTCTCGCTGACCGACCGGTGCAACTTCGACTGTGTCTACTGTCACAACGAGGGGCTGGGCGACACGCGGGGGCCGATGGACCCCCAGGACAACGAGATGGACACCGACGACGTCGTCCGCTTTCTGGAGGTGGCCGCGGAGTTCGACGTCGAGTCGGTGAAGTTCACGGGCGGGGAGCCGATGCTCCGGGACGACCTCGAAGAGATCATCGAGCGCACGCCCGAGGGCATGGAGGTGTCGATGACGACGAACGGCACCTTCCTGCCAGGGCGGGCCGAGGACCTGAAGGAGGCGGGACTGGACCGCGTCAACGTCTCCCAGGACGCACTCGACCCGGAGGACTTCGCGGAGATCACCAAGGCCGGCGCGTTCGACGCGGTGATGGACGGCATCCAGGCTGCGGTCGAGGCCGGGCTTGCACCCGTCAAGATCAACATGGTGGTCTTCGAGCCCACCGCGGGCTACGTTCCGGAGATGGTCGACTTCGTCGCCGAGAACCCCGGCCTCCAGTTGCAACTCATCGAGTACATGCCCGAGATCGCGGGCCACCCCGAGTGGGCCATCGACATCGAGCGCGTCCACGACTGGCTCGCCGACCACGCCCACCGGACCGAGACCCGGGAGATGCACGACCGCAAGCGCTACTACCTCGACAGTGGCGTCTCCGAGCGGTCCGACGTGCCGGACGTTCAGGGCGCCACCGCGGAGACGGACGTCGAGCCGGGGATGGTCGAAATCGTCGACCCCGTGGAGAACGAGGACTTCTGTGCGAACTGCGGGCGGGTGCGGGTCACCCACGAGGGCTACCTGAAGGGGTGTCTGAACCGCAACGACGACCTCCGCTCGATGGGCGAGATGACGGGACCCGAGATTCGCGATGCGTTCCGCGAGGTCGTCGCCAACCGAGTCCCCTACTACGGCGAGTACCTCGTCGAGAACGAGGACGGCAACTACGTCATCAACGAGGAGTACATCGAGGCGCCCCAGCCGACGTCCGACTGAGCGCCGGGAATGGACCGGGCGGGCCACGACCAGCGGGTGGGATTTTTGCGGGTGGAGCCGAAACCACGCCCTATGAGCGACGGCGACGGGTCGTCGGAGCCGCCACCCGAGGAGATCGACGTGGCGGGCATACTCGACGAGATCGGGTTCGATCCCGACGAGAGCGTGCTGACGCGCCGGCAGGCCGAGGTGTACGTCCTCCGGGAGCGGGGCTACCGGCAGGCCGACGTGGCCGAGGTGCTGGGCACCTCGCGGGCCAACGTCGCCAGCGTCGAGGCCAGCGCCCGCGAGAACGTCCGGAAGGCCCGCAACACGGTCTCCTTCGCCGAAGTCCTCGCGGCACCGATCACCGTCGAGGTCGAACCCGAGACGGACCTCTACGACGTCCCCCGCCGCGTGTTCGGGACCTGCGACGAGGCCGGCATCGACGTCAACCACACCGCCCCCGACCTGATGGAACTGGTCAACGAGGCCGCCGGCGACGCGGTCAGGGGCCGGCGAGTCGAACGCCCGCTCGTGATCGGCGTCAGCGCCGACGGTGACATCCGTGTGACGAGTCGGTAGTTCCCGACAGTCTGGTCCACGGGACGTCTCACCTCTGGGACTCCGAACCCA
>CAZUWC010000309.1:0-3092 GCA_964623935.1 uncultured Halobacteriales archaeon | reverse complement strand
CCACCGGTCTGCGGGTTATGAGCCCGCCGGAATCTCCTGGCTATCCCATCCCGCTGTCGGGTTCTAACCCGGTGCCCCGTTTAAGGATTGTGATTGCGGGGCCGTCCCGTGAATTTTACCCTCGATCGTCGACGTGGACCTGCCAGGTGAACAGGCTCTCGAAGACGTAGTTGACGACCATCCCGACGCCGATTCCGGTGCCCTTCGCCACCACCAGCCAGGCGTCAATTCCAGCGACCGGCAAGGAGACCGAAATCCCCCTGAAGACGAGCACGAACACCACGAACTGTGTCGTGCTCCCCGCGGCACGCACCCCGTGCGACCGGCCCAGTCGTCCCAGCAGGGACCGCCTGTCTTCCCGACCCTCGCCGGCGAACGTCCAGCTCTCGTTGATGGCGAACATCACCAGGATGGCCGTCTCGATGCCGACGAGCGTGGCAATCTCCGCCAGGACGCCGAAGACTTCTGTCAGTACGACGAGAACCGCGGTGTCACAGGCTGCACCGACGGCGCCGACGGAGACGAACTTCCCGAACCGGACCCGCGACCGCAACGCGTCGAGTCGCGGGAGGCGGTCGCTCATTCGCGCTCCACCAGGGCCCGCGACTCCTCGCGCCGGTCGGCGATGGCAGTGTGGAGTCGGCTGTTCCGTAGCTGTTTGGCCCGGTGGCGCGCACCGACGAGCGCCCGCGCGATGCGCAGCGAGTCCCGGACCGGCGAGACCGTCGACCCCGGGCGGTCGTGCCACTCGATGGGCACCTCCGCGACCCGCAGGTCCAGTGCCCCTGCCACGGCGACCAGTTCGACGTCCCACGCGAATCCCGGTTCGTAGATGTGTTCGCGGATCCGCTCCCAGGCTTCCGCAGTGATTGCCTTCGCGCCACATTGGTAGTCGTACACGTGGACCGCAAGCAGGCGGCGGGCGGCCCAGGCGAACAGGTCGCCCATGTAGCGCCGGACGAGTGTCTGGTGAGTCGCCACGGTCGATTCCGGGTGACGCCGGGAGCCGACTGCGAGGTCTGCTCGCCCGTCACCGACCGGCGAAATGACCTCGGCGACCGAGGCGGCCGGCGTCGCGCCGTCGGCGTCCGCGAACGCGAGCACGTCTGTCCCAAGGGCCTCGAAGCCCGCGGTCACCGCCGCCCCTTTCCCGCGGCGGTAGGGGACTGCGTTGACGGTCGCCGGAACGCCCGCAAGCGCGTCGAGTACACCGTCGGCGGGCGCGTCCAGTTCGATCCGAATCGTGGCCGGGTCGAGTGTCTCATCGAGGGTGCGGACGTACGTCGACAGCCGGTCGACCTCCGGGCGGTAGGCGGGGACCACCAGGCCGACGTCGGTCGTCATTGGTCGGTATCTCCGCGGCGGCGAGTAAAAACCGTTCGACTCGACGGGAACTTCACAAGACGTATGTCTCCCGGTAGTGGGCTATCCGGTAATGGAGATCGGCCTCGTCGCCCTCTGGCTGATCGCCCTGCTCCTGGTGGGGGCGCTCGCGCTCCCGGTCACGGCGTGGCTGTTCCCCGACTTCGAGGCGGCCGCGCTCGCGTTCCCGCTCGCGCTCGCCGTGGTGGGCGTGGTCGGCCACCTCGTCGGTCACCTCGCCTTCGGCTGGCCGGCCGTCGTCGCCGGGCTGTCGGCTCTCGCGGGCGGGTCCTACGTCGCCGCGGGCCGGGCCGACCCCGACTGGCGGGCCTTTGCGGAACCGGCGGGCGTCTTCGTCGCCGCGTTCCTGCTCGTGGTCGGGGTTCGCGCCGTCGACCCCGCCGCCGCGCCCCTCCCGCTCGCCATCGGCGAGAAGTTTCTGGACTTCGGCCTGGTCCGGGCGCTCGAACGCGCGCCGGCGCTCCCGCCCGAGGACATGTGGTTCGCCGGCCGGCCCGTCCGGTACTACTACGGTGGGCATATGCTCACGGTACTCCTCGGGACGCTGACCGACACCGGCGGCCGGTTCGCGTACAACCTCGGGCTGGCGGGCTTCTACGCGACGCTGGTGGTCGCAGCCTACGGCCTCGCGGGTGCCATCGCGGCCCCCTACGCCGTCCCGCGGCGCCGCGCGGCCGCGTTCGGTGCCATCTTCGTCGGCGTCGCCGGCAACCTCGAAACCGCCGCCCGCGTCGGCCTGTGGCTGATCCCGGAGGGACTGGCAGGCCCGCTCGCCGGCGCGGTCGGACTGGGCGAGGGCGCTGTCGGATGGACGCCGGGCGACTTCTGGTACTTCGAGGCTTCCCGCGTGCTCCCGGTCGACCCGACCCGCGAGGACCCGTTCATGGCCGCCACGGAGTTTCCCCTGTTCTCCTGGCTCAACGGCGACCTGCACGCCCACATGATGAGCCAGCCGTTCACCCTGCTGGCCGCGGCGCTGTTGCTCGCCTACTGGCGTGGGGAGGACCCGCGCCGGCGCCTCCTCGTGCTCTGTGGCGCCCTCCCGCCGGTGGCCGGCCTCGTCGGTCTCGTCAACGTCTGGTCGTTCCCGACCGTCGGCGGCCTCGTCGCGCTGACGGTCCTGTTCGCACCCGGCGACCCGGCCGACCTCGTCCGCGCAGCGGGCGCCCCGGACGTGGCCTCGAAACTCCAGGCGCGGGCCGGCCGCGTGGCCGACGAACTCCGGCGCCTCGGGTTCGCGGCACTCGCGGCCGCGCTGGTTCTCCTGCTGGGCGTCCTCTGGACGCTGCCGTTCTGGACGGCCGTCATCCCCGGCGGCCCCGGCAAGGACGTCGCCTTCTGGGGCCCCTGGAGCCCGGCGGGTCCGCTCTTGCTGGTCCACGGTGCGTTCCTCGCCGCCTTCGCGCCCTACCTCGCCCGGCCCCTCGGAGCCGAGACCGGCCGACCGTGGCTCGTCTGGGCCGTCGGCCTCGGCGCCGTCGCTCTCTCGGTTCTCGCGGGCGTGCCGGCCCTCGGGCTGGCCGTCCCCCTGCTCGTCGGCGGGTGGTGGCTGCTGGACCGAAATCGGCGAGAGGACACGAACACCGACCTGGCCCGGGGGGACCGGCCAGGGTACGAACTCGTGCTCGTGCTCGCCGGCGCGTGCATCGTCGTCCTCGTCGAGTTGCTCACCGTCGAGGGCGAGCGGTTCAACATCATCTTCAAGGCCT
>CAZUWC010000308.1:0-3094 GCA_964623935.1 uncultured Halobacteriales archaeon | reverse complement strand
CTCTCTAGGACCGCAGGCAGACGGAGTTCCAGACCGGAACAATCGGAACACTCATACTGCCGGCTATAAGCCCGTGAGCAATTTCGACCCCGCGGGGGGACGAATATCTTCACGTCGTTATAGCCGGCAGTATCATTATAATATGGACTCCCGTACCGACACTGAGAGATGCCCTCGATCACGGCCCTGCAACAGTGGAAACGACGCCAGGGGTGGAAACGACGCGCCATCGGATACGTCGTGTTTTCCGGTATCGCACTCCTCCTGACCGCACTCGGCTACCGGTGGGGGATGGCGACCTACGAGGGACGGCCACGGACGTTTCTCGATTCGCTCCAGTTCGCCGTCGAGATGTTCACGACGACGGGCTTTGGCGGCGATTCACCCTGGGAGAGCCCGCAGATGAACGTGTTCATCACTGTCGCCGACCTGCTCGGCATGGTGCTCCTCGTCGGTGCGTTGCCGGTGTTCGTCGGACCGTTCATCGAGCGGGCGCTGTCCTCGACTGTTCCGCGTCGACTGGAGCGACCCCTCGACGAGCACGTCGTCATCTGCTCGGACACGACACGAGCACAGGAACTCATCCGGGAACTCGACGCGCAGGACATCCCGTACGTGATCGTCGAACCCGACGGGGAGCGGGCGACGGACCTCTACGAGGCCGGGCGGCGCGTGATCCGGGCCGACCCCGAGACGACGGCCGGACTGGACGCCGCGTCGCTGGCGACGGCCCGCGCGCTGTTCGTGGACCTCTCCGACAAGATCGACGCGAGTATCGTCCTCACGGCGAAGGAACTCGCGGAGGAGGTCCCGGTCGTGAGCGTCGTCGAGAACCCGGACGCGACGACCTATCACCGACTGGCCGGGGCCGACCATGTCCTCAGCCCGCGGTCGGTGCTGGGCGAGTCCCTCGCCGCAAAAGTCATGACGGCCAGGCAGGCAGAAGTCGACGAGGCGGTCGCGATCGGCGACCAGTTCCGGATCGCGGAGATCTCGGTCGGACACGCCAGTCGACTGGCCGGGTCGCAGTTGGCCGACAGCAACATTCGGGAAGACACGGGCGTCACCGTCATCGGGGTGTGGGTCCGTGGCGAGTTCCACCCGACACCCTCGCCCGACATGGAGTTGCCGGCTGGCAGCGTGTTGCTCGTCTCCGGGCGTCCGGACCAGCTACAGCAACTCGGAGAGATGGCTCACTCCTCGCTCCGGGAGTTCCGGGCCGGGACGACGATCATCGTCGGATACGGCCAGGTCGGCCGCGCCGCCGCCGGGGAACTCGCGGACGCCGGGCTCTCGTACACGGTCGTCGACCGGACGGACATGGAGGGGGTGGACGTCGTCGGCGACGCGACCGACCCGGAGGTGCTCGCGGCCGCGGGCGTCCGGGAGGCCGAGACGGTGATCATCGGTCTGCCGGACGACACCACGACCGAATTCACGACGCTCGTGGTCCGTGACAACGCCCCCCGGGCACAGATTCTCACCCGCGTCGAAGAGACCTCGAACATCTCCAAGACGTACCGCGCGGGCGCCGACTACGTCCTCTCGCTGGCGACGGTGACCGGCCGCATGTCGGCGTCGTATCTGCTCGAGGACAGGGACCCGATAGCGCTGACCCAGCAGGTCGAGACCGTCCGCGAACGGGTGCCGGCACTCGCGGGGCGGACGGTGGGCGACGCCGAGATCCGGGAACGGACCGGCTGTACGGTGATCGCGATCGAGCGCGACGACGGAGTGATCACCGACGTCGGGCCGGACATGAAAATCGAGGCGGAGGACGAACTGGTGCTCGTCGGGACGGACGAGGCGATCCGCACGTTCGAGCGGACACTCAAGTAGCGGTGGCCGCCACGGACGCGTTCCCGCTGTGGCGGATCTGGTCTACGCGTCCCGGACGACGAGCACGGGGCGGTCGACCCTGTCGACGACCCGGCCGGTCGTGGAGCCGAAAATGCGCTCCCGGAGCGAGGGCTCCGACTCCCCGACTACCAGCACGTCGTAGTCCTCGGCGGCCGCGACGATGGCGTCGCTCGGGCTGTCTCCCTGCTCCAGCCGCCAGGCGACGCGGTCACGGTCGATGCCATCCTCTTCGAGGCGGTCACAGACTCCCCTGAGCAGCAACTCGCCACGGGAGGCCTCGTCCTCGGAGTCGGCGACGTTGAAAAGCGTGACCTCCGTGTCGGCCTCGCGTGCGAGATCGGAGACGAAGGAGACGATGGATTCGAGGTTCTCGTCGCCCCGCAACGGCACGAACACCGTCTCCAGGTGCTCGCCACACTCGCCCGGCGTGAGAACGGCGTCGACCCCGTAGTCGGCCGCGACGTGGTCGACCGTCCCGGACCGGTCGTGGGTGAACACGACGACGGACTCGACGTCGGCACCGCGGTCGGCAAACCGGGCCGCCGCATCGTCGATCCGGGCGGTCGCCTCCGCTTCGTGGTCCTCGCGGAGCTGTTCGGGGGTCGCCTGGTCGGGGACCAGGTAGTAGCCGAGCACCACGACCCGGAACAGGGAGAGCAACTCGACCAGCCCCACCGGCAGGTCGTCTCCGCCGTCGGCGTCGACCGGGATCAGTACCGTCGGTTCGTGGTCCCCGGTGGCGTTGCCCATATGCTGGTGTCGTCGACCAGCCCCGTTAAATACTTCGTCCCGTCTCATCGACGCGGGACACCGGGAGGGTATAAGTAGGCCCAGCACTGTCTGTCGCGTGTCGTGTCCGAACAGCCAGCCAGCGAGGGGACGGTGTCGCGTTCTCCCGGCACCCGACACACCCCATGACGGAGAGCCAACTCGACCGGACGCTGGGGTTCACGGAGGCGATGACGCTGGGCGGCGGGACGATGATCGGCGCTGGCATCTTCATCCTGCCGGCCATCGCAGCCGAGGGGGCCGGTCCCGCGAGTTCCATCTCCTTCGGGATCGCCGGGTTCGTGGCGCTTCTGGCCGCGCTCTCGCTGGCCGAACTGGCCACGGGGATGCCCATCTCCGGGGGCAGCTACCACTACGTCAACCGCGGGCTCGGGAGTTTCTTCGGGAGCATCGTCGGCTGGGGGATGTGGACCGGCCTGATGTTCGCCAGCGCCTTCTACATGAT
>CAZUWC010000307.1:0-3099 GCA_964623935.1 uncultured Halobacteriales archaeon | reverse complement strand
GTACAGCCTGCGCCGGGTCGATGACGCTCCCAGCCCCCACAGGACTCTCAGGCCGTCTGGCCCGCGGGACTTCCCGCGAGGGCGGGGGAGTGCGAGCCCGCGCGCGGGAGGTGACCAATCATGCCAGTGTACGTTGACTTCGATGTCCCAGCCGACCTCGAGGAGGACGCCCTCGAGGCCCTCGAGGTAGCCAGGGACACAGGATCGGTAAAGAAAGGAACGAACGAGACGACCAAGGCCATCGAGCGGGGCAACGCCCGACTCGTCCTCGTCGCCGAGGACGTCCAGCCCGAGGAGGTCGTGATGCACCTCCCCGAACTCGCGGCGGAGAAGGACGTCCCCTACATCTTCGTCGGCGCACAGGACGAGGTTGGCCACGCGGCCGGCCTCGAAGTCGGGAGCGCAGCCGCGGCCATCGTCGACCCCGGCGAGGCCGAGACGGACGTCCAGGACATCGCCGACAAGGTCGAGGAACTCCGCTGAGGTGGTCGAGATGAGTGCAGAGGAATCCGACGACGGCGGGTCCACACCGGCGGAAGTCATCGAACTCGTGGGCCGGACCGGAATGCACGGCGAGGCCATGCAGGTGAAGTGTCGCATCCGCGAGGGCCAGAACAAGGGCCGCATCATCACACGGAACGTCCTCGGTCCGGTCCGTGAGGGTGACGTCCTCCAGCTCCGCGAGACCGCACGCGAGGCCGACACCATCGGGGGGCAATAATGCCGCAGACGCGTACGTGTGACTTCTGTGGCGACGACATCGAACCCGGCACGGGCACGATGTTCGTCCGCACCAACGGCGCAACCGTCCACTACTGCTCCTCGAAGTGCGAGAACAACCACGACCTCGGCCGTGAGGCCCGCAACCTCGAGTGGACCGAGAGCGGTCGACCCGAGGCGGCCGACGAAGCTGAAACTGAAGCGGCCGAACCCGAAGCCGACGCAGCCGAGGCGGAGGCCGACGAGACGGAAACCGTCGACGCCACGCCGGACCTCGACGCCGCTGAAGCGGAGGCGGTCGAGAGTGACGAAGAAGGCGAGGCCGACGAAGCCGGTGAAGACGAGGAATCCGACGTGGCCGACGAAACGGACGAAGGTGACGAAGCCGGTGAAGCCGACGATGTCGACGAAGCCGAGGAGGCGGACGAGGGCGACGAGGAGTCGGCAGAAGAGTCGGAGACGACCGACGAGGAGGCCGATACGCCGGACGAGGAGGCCGACGCGCCCGACGAGGAAGAGGGAGAGACGGAGGCCCAGGCATGACCGAGCGAACCTTCGTGATGGTCAAGCCCGACGGCGTCCAGCGCGGACTGGTTGGCGAGATCATCTCCCGGCTGGAGGACCGCGGCCTGAAACTCGTCGGCGCGAAGTTCATGCAGATCGACCAGGATCTGGCTCGCGACCACTACGCCGAACACGAGGACAAGCCCTTCTTCGAGGACCTCGTGGACTTCATCACGGCCGGTCCGGTGATGGCGATGGTCTGGGAGGGCCAGGACGCCACCCGGCAGGTCCGGAAGATGATGGGCGAGACCGACCCCGCCGAGTCCGACCCCGGGACCATCCGCGGGGACTTCGGGCTCGACCTGGGCCGGAACGTCATCCACGGCTCCGACAACGAGGACCCCGGCGCGAACGAGCGGGAGATCGACCTGTTCTTCGACGAGGACGAACTCCTCGAGTGGGACCGGATCGACGAGACCTGGCTCTACGAATAGAGCACTCCGGGAGGCAACTCCCGGGACCGCAGCGACTGGCCGGCAGCGTCGGGCAGCGGGCGCGGTCGTGTCGGAGAAATGTACCAACCACCAGAGTAAATAGCCTCGTCCGAGTCTGTCTAGGTGGAGCGTGATATCTTCATGTCACTCGACGGGAGAACGTGTCTCGTAACCGGCGCGTCCAAAGGTATCGGGCGCGGTATCGCGGAGGAATTCGGCAGCCAGGGTGCCAATGTCGTCGTGAACTACCGGTCCTCGGAGAGTGCGGCCTACGAGGTCCGGGACATCATCGACGAGGGGCCGGGCGAAGCCGTCGTCGCACAGGCCGACGTCGCGGACCTGGATGCGGTCGAGGAGATGTACGAGACCGCAACCGAGGCGTTCGGGAACGTCGACGTCCTGGTGAACAACGCCGGCATCACTGTCGACAAGAAGTTCGAGAACATGACCCGCGAGGACTGGGACCGGGTCATGGACGTCAATCTCGGCGGCGTCTACAACTGCACGGAGGTCTGTTTCGAGGACATCCGGGAGGCCAACGAGGGTCGACTCATCAACATCTCGAGCGTGGTCGGCCAGCAGGGCAACTACGGCCAGGCCAACTACGCGACCACGAAGTCCGGCCTCTTTGGCTTCACACGGACCATCGCCCTGGAGATCGCCCGCTCGGGGTCGACGGCCAACTGCGTCGCGCCCGGGTTCGTGATGACGGACATGCTCGCGGACGTGCCGGACCGCGTGCGAGACCAGATCCTCGAACGGATCCCGCTGGACCGGTTCGCACAGGTCGAGGACATCGTCGGCATCGTTCGCTTCCTCGCCAGTGAGGAATCCAGCTACATGACCGGGCAGGTACTCGGCGTCAACGGAGGGATGGAGTGGTAACCATGTCCGTCCCCATCGCTGGCGTCGGCATGACGCCCTTCGGCAAGCACGAGGAACTGACCGCCCGGCAACTGTTCGCGGAGGCGTCCCTGGAGGCCTTCGAGGACGCGGGCCTCGCCCCCACCGACGTCGAGGAGATATTCTACGGCAACTTCATGGGCGAGTTCGCCGAACAGCAGGGCCACTCCGGGCCGCTGGCCGCGGAGATGGCCGGCGTGACCGCGCCATCGACCCGCATCGAGAGTGCCTGTGCCTCCAGCGGCGCGGCGGTGCGCTTCGGCGTCAACCGTGTCCGCAGCGGCGACATCGACGTCGCGCTCGTCGGCGGCGCCGAGCGGATGACCAACATCTCGACCGCCGAGGGCACGGCCGCACTCGCCGCCGCGGCGGACGCCCTCTGGGAGATCAAGCAGGGAATCACCTTCCCCGGCGCCTACTCGCTGATGGCCCAGCGGTACTTCCACGAGCACGGCGGCGGCCGCGAGGACCTGGCCCA
>CAZUWC010000306.1:0-3103 GCA_964623935.1 uncultured Halobacteriales archaeon | reverse complement strand
CTGTACGCCGCGGCACGGCAAGCGGGGACCCCGCGCTCGCTCGACGAAATCGAGACGGTCTCGCGGGTCGACCGGATGGAGCTGACCCGGACCTACCGGTACATCGTCCGGGAACTGAACCTCGAGGTCAAGCCGGCAGACCCCAAGAGCTACGTGCCACGCTTCGCCTCGGATCTGGACCTCTCCGAGGAGGCCGGGCGCGAGGCGCGCAAACTGCTCGACGCCGCGGCCGACGCTGGGACTATCAGCGGGAAGTCGCCGGTCGGGCTCGCGGCGGCGGCGGTGTACGCGGCCGCGCTCCTGACCAACGAGAAGGTCACCCAGAGCGAGGTCTCGGAGGTCGCGGACATCTCCGAGGTGACCATCCGCAATCGCTACAAGGAGCTCCTCGAGGCGAAGGGCCAGCCCCCGGCCTGATCCGGACACCACATTTTTGCCCGCAGCGCGCGTGGGTCGGACGCATGACCGAGACCTACGTGCGCTTGCTCTGCCCGGAGTGCAAGAAGGAGTGGGAGTCCTCGCCCTCGGAACTCCCAAAGAGTAGCCGGACGTTCCACTGTCCGAACTGCCACGCGAGCCGGCGACTCTCGGAGTTCATGCGGACCGAACACGACCTGCGGACGCTCCAGCAACTCTCCTAGGCGCTCGTGGCCGAACGGGCGCCACAGGCGTCGCACTTGAGGATGAGTGCGCCCTGTTCCCTGGTCAGGTTGGTGTCGGGGAGGCCACACTCCGAGCAGAGAACGAACTCCTCGGTGTACTCCGCGATGGCGTCGTCGATGCGGCCGCGGTTGAACGACCCGGTGAGGCGGACGCGCCCGCTCTCGTCGATGTGCCCGCTCGTCCCGAGTTCGTCCTGGAGGAACTTCATGACGTGGTCCTCGTCGCGGTCGAGTTTCCGCCGGACCGCCTGGAAGTTCTCGAAGACCGAGACGTTCCCCTCCTGGCGTACCTCGGCTTCGGGCACCTCGAATCGCCCGGAGTCGCCGACGATGTCGGGCGTCTCTTCGAGGCCGCGGTCTAACATCTCGTCGTAGTCCATATCCGGGAGACACTCGCGCGCGAACAAAAGCCCACGGGTCTCCGATCTGAACGCTCGACACACCGCCACTCCGCCAGCACCCACCACGCCTCGATGGGAGGGTATTAGACGCCTCCCCTCTACGAGTCGGGTGCATGCTCAGTCTCGACCTGGACCGGTTCATGTTCGAACTGAAGGAGGGTGCGCTCAAGCACGTCGGCCCCTCGAACCGCGCGGCGACGGTCAAACTCTACGACGTCGAGGGCGTGGAGGTCCGCGAGTTCGGCGACAAGCGCGTGAAACTGGCCTTCGAGGACGAGGACGGCAACGAGGTGGAGGTGGCGTTGTTCCCGGATGACGCCCGCGAGGTGGCCCGCGGCGTGGAACGCCTCGAAGAGGAGAGCGGTGTCTTCGAGTAAGGGCGGCGAAGCGTTTCGACAACCGTTTTAGGGCGGGCCCATTTTTCACTGGCAATGGGTTCGTGCATCATCTGCGGGAAATCTGTCGACGGTCGCATCTGTGAGATTCACCAAGAAGACGTCGTCTTCGAGTTTCGCGGGAACCACCCGGGCGAACTGACGTCGGGGCGGTACTACCGCGGGACAGTCGACGGCTTCGCCGAGTTCGGCGTCTTCGTCGACGTCGGTGACAGCGTCACAGGGCTCCTCCACCGGAGCGAACTGGACCGGCGACTCGACAGCCTCGACTGGGACGCCGGCGACACGGTGTTCGTCCAGGTACAGAACGTCAGGGACAACGGCAACGTCGACCTCGGGTGGTCGATCCGCCAGGACGAGTCGGAGTTCCGCGGGACGCTCATCGACGACCCCGACGCGGACGAGGAACTCCTCGTCGAGGAAGAGGAGTCCGACGACGAGGACCGGACGGCCGATGGGACCGCCGACGAGCAGGGGCGATCAGAGACGACCCCGCCGGAACCGTCGCCCGGGGACCGATCAGGAGCGCCCGAGACAGTCAAAGACGAGGGGGAGGTCGGCGAGGCCGGGGGCGAGGCGGCGATGGCCGACCTGGCGCTGGTGACCATCGACGCGCTCGAGGAGGCCGTCGGCAACCGCGTCCGAATCGAGGGCGAGGTCGCGGGGGCCCGACAGACCAGCGGCCCGACCGTGTTCGAGGTTCGTGACGAGACCGGGAGCGTCGACTGCGCTGCCTTCGTGGAGGCGGGCGTCCGTGCCTACCCCGAGGTCGAGGAGGGCGAGGTCATCCGCATCGAGGGCGAGGTCGAGCGCCGGCGGGGCGAACTCCAGGTCGAGACGGAGGCGCTCGTCGTCCTCGAAGACGAGGAACGCGAAGCGGTCACCGAGCGCATGGAGCAGGCGATGGTCGACCGCGCCCGGCCCGACCCCGTCGAACCGCTCGCGGAAGACCCCGCGATCGAGGCGGTCGCCGGGCCGGTACGCGACGCCGCGACGGCCATTCGACGGGCAGTCCTCGAGGGGCGGCCGGTCGTCGTCAGGCACAGTGCCTCGGCGGACGGCTACCTCGCGGGCGTCGCCATCGAGCGCGCGACCCTCCCGCTGGTCCGCCAGCAACACCGGAGTTCCGACGCGGAGTATCACTTCTTCGACCGCCGCCCGCTGAAGGGGTCGGTCTACGACATGGACGACGCGACGGGCGACGTCACCTCGATGCTCGAGAACAGCGAGCGCCACGGCGAGGAGATTCCGCTGTTCGTGTTCGTCGCCGCGGGCGCGACCGCGGAGTCCCTGGACGGGCTCGAACTGCTCGACATCTACGACGCGCGCCGCGTCGTTATCGAGGACCGCGTCGTCGACGAAGCGGTCGCCGAGGCTGTCGACACCGTGGTCAGCCCGGCGCTGGCCGACGGCCACGGGACCTCCGCGACGGCCCTGGCTGCCAACGTCGCCGCGGGCGTCAACGGGAACGTTCGCGGGGACCTCCGGCACCTCCCGGCGGTGAGTTTCTGGGAGGATACCCCCGAGAGTTACGCCGACGTGGCCGCCGAGGCCGGCTACGAGGATGAGGCGGTTCGGCAACTCCGCGAGGCCGTCGCCCTGGAGGCGTACTACCAGTCCTACGAGGACAAGCGCGAACTCATCA
>CAZUWC010000305.1:0-3110 GCA_964623935.1 uncultured Halobacteriales archaeon | reverse complement strand
GAGGTGTTCAACGCACACACGCTGACGGGCGTCCGCAACCGGCAGGCGACCCGGTTCGCAGTCAGAAACGGCTACCCGCGGTTCGCCGGGAGCGACGCTCACAGGCCCGGGGTCGTCGGTGTCGCTTACACGGAAGTGGGCGTGGATAGCCGGAACCCCACGGCAGAGGCAGTCCTCGCCGCGATGCGGGCCGGGCGCGTCCGGGCGGGCGGCGACCGGATCTCGCCGCGACAGTACTTTCGGAAACTCGCCTGGAACGCGAAACACAGTTCCCGGCGCCTCCTGCGTGGGGTATCCCGCCGGAAGAGTACCTGACAGGTCGGCCCGGAACTGCCCCGCAAGACCCGTCCGATACGGCGGTTACGGTCTCTGATCGATGCCCTCGGTCGCCACCTCTCTCGAACCTGCAGGCTCTCTCGGCGGGATGAACTTCTCGGGGTCTCTGTACTCGTAGACCCGCTGGCTGTCGAGCGTGACCACCGTCCCGCTGTTGTAGTGGTATGCACTCAGTTCCCCGCCGTAGACACAGCCCGTGTCGAGTCCCACCGCCCACCGCGACTCGAAGGATTCCTCGAGGACGGTGTGTCCGAAGAACACCCGGGGTGGCGAACGGTGGTGGTCGAACCAGTAGGGGTTCCGGTGTTCCGCGTCCGGCGCGAGCAGGCGCATCGTCAGCAGGTCCTCGACCGAGTGTTCGACCAGCGGCACCCGGGGGTCGATACCACCGTGGACAACGAGGGCGTCGTCCCACGAGACCGCGACGGGGAGTGACTCGATATACGCCCGGTCCCCGTCGGTGAGATCCGGACAGTCGGCCCGGCCCTCGACGAGTTTCTGCTCGTTGTTTCCACGGACGGTAACCATGTTCTCGTGCTCGCGGACGTACTCAAGGACCCCCGAACTGTCGGGTCCCTTCCGGACGAGATCGCCGACGAAGACGAACAGCGTCTCCTCGTCGGTGCCGATGATGTCCACGAGTTCTTCGAGTTCACGCAGACATCCGTGGACGTCACCGACGACGTAGATGTCCTCGTACGCGTCAGCGTCGATACGCCTGTGGTGGGTTTCGACAGTCGGATTGAAAACCAGGTCGCCGGTCGCTGGCGTCGTTGGCTGCATCGTAAGGGTACATCCCACTTTTCTCACAGCACTGATTAAAAATTTATATAATACATATGGATTGATATGAGCACTATTATAGATATATATTGCACGGGATATTCGGGCGGCTGATCGGAGAGGCCAGGGCAGTAAAATCACGCCACGAGGGATTACTGTTGGTAAACGACCAGCGAGTTTCCTCCTATCACAATCGTCGAGGCGTACGGAAAACCAGCCCATATGGACGGGAAAGTCGAAATCGTCGACTCTTGGATCGAGTGATTCCGCGGTCGCGGACCGCAGTCAGAACTCCACAGTCTCCAGGATGGCGTCCTGTATCCGCACCGCCTGCGGGAGGAAGTAGTCCTCATTCCCGTGGAGTGGCGTCGGAACGTCGAAGCCCGCGACCCGCCTGATGGGTGCCTCCTGGTAGAGGATGGCCTCCTCCTGGAGCGTCGCGGCGACCTCCGCGCCGAGTCCACCGGTCTTGGGTGCCTCGTGGACGATGACGGCCCGGCCGGTCTTCCGGAACGATGCGGCCAGCGTCTCGACGTCCAGCGGCGAGAGCGTCCGCAGGTCCACCACCTCGACGTCGACGCCGTGCTCGTCGGCCAGATCCGCGGCGGCGACCAGCGACGGGCGGGTCATCGCACCCCAGGTGTAGAGGGTGAGGTCCGACCCCTCCCTGCGGACCGAGGCCTCGCCCAGCGGCGTCTCGTAGGAGCCACGGGGGACCTCCTCGCGGAACGCCCGGTAGATGAGTTTCGGTTCGAGGAAGACGACGGGGTCGGGGTCACGGATGGCGGCGGTCAGCAGCCCCTTCGCGTCCGCGGGCGTGCTCGGCGCGACGACCTTCAGCCCGGGTTCGTGGACGAAGTACGCCTCCTTGGACTCGGAGTGGTGTTCGGGCGCGCTGATGCCCGCGCCGTAGGGTGCCCGGACGACCATCGGGACGGTGTACTGGCCCTTGCTCCGTGCGCGCATCCGGGCGGCGTGGCTGACCAGCTGGTCGAAGGCCGGATAGGCGAACCCGAGGAACTGCATCTCCGCGACGGGGCGCATCCCCGACAGCGCCAGGCCGATGGCCGACCCGACGATGCCCGACTCGGCAAGCGGCGTGTCGACCACCCGCTGGTCGCCGAACTCCTCGATGAGACCGTCGGTCGCGCGGAAGACGCCGCCGCTCTCGCCGACGTCTTCGCCGAGGACCATCACGCGCTCCTCGCGGGCCATCTCCTCGTGGAGCGCCTCACAGACGGCCTCGACGAGCGTCAGTCGGTCGCTCCCCGCGCCGTTCCCGTCGGTGGCGGACTCCCCCGCCCTGCGTTCGGCCGCGCTCATCCCAGCACCTCCCCGAAGGCGTCGTCGCCGTACTTCTCGCGGAGGCTCGCGAGCCGCTCTTGCTGCCCGGCGAGGCGGTCCGGCGTCTCCTCGTAGACGTGCTCGAACATGTCGTCCGGGTCGGTCTCGTAGGACTCGACGCGCCCGACCGCCTCCTCCACCTGCGACTCGACGCGCGCCTCGATGTCGGACTGGCGGCGCTCGTCCAGGATTCCCTGGTCGTACAGGAACGTCTCCAGGCGGTCGATAGGGTCCCGTTCGCGCCAGGCCTCGGTCTCGCTCTCGTCCCGGTAGGCCGAGGGGTCGTCCGCGGTCGTGTGGGCGCCGTAGCGGTACTGGACCGATTCGATCAGCGTCGGCCGGAGTTCGTTGGGGCCGGGCTGCTTGGCCTTCGCCAGCGCCTCGCGGGTGACCTGGTAGACTGCCAGCGGGTCCATCCCGTCGACGCGGACGCCCTCGACCCCGTACGCGCGGGCCTTCTCCGCGAGCGTGTCGCTTTCGGTCTGGCGCTCTGCCGGCATCGAGATCGCCCACTGGTTGTTGTTGCACATGAAGACCGCGGGGGCGTCGAACACGCCCGCGAAGTTCAGCCCCTCGTGGAAATCCCCCTCGGAGGTGGCGCCGTCCCCGAAGTGACACAGGACGGCGTGGTCGGGGTTGCCCTGGAG
>CAZUWC010000304.1:0-3116 GCA_964623935.1 uncultured Halobacteriales archaeon | reverse complement strand
GGATGCCGCCTCCCGGATTTGAACCGGGGACAGCTCGATCTTCAGTCGAGTGCTCTCCCAGTCTGAGCTAAGGCGGCCCGTCGACATCCGTGGGTCGGTGAGCGTAGAAAAAAGGATTTCGAAAGCCGGCAACAGGACTGGCGGGAACTCTCACGGGGACGAGGCGCCGGTGCGGTCGGTACCGAGCGTCGCCAGAGCGGTGGAAGATTAAAGCCGTTCCCGCCGTAAGTGGGGCTATCGACATGCGGGATGACACCACACGGGGGCGACCCCGGACGACGCGCAGACGGATGATCGGGGCACTCGCGGCGTCGGGCGCGCTCGCCGCCGCTGGCTGTGTCGACCTCGGCGGCGGCGGCGACGGCACCGACGGGAGCGGTGACGGGACCAGCGACGGAGACGGCGACGGCGGCGATGGTGGCGACGGCGGTGACGGCGGCGTCGACGCGGACGCCGACCTGGTCGGGCCCGAGGGCGAACAGGTCACGCTGACGCTCGTGTACACCGAGGGGTCGAACTTCGTCGCGACGACCGCCGAGTTCATCGCCCAGGAACTGGAGGGAGTCGGCCTCGCGGTCGAACTCGAGACGGTCACGTTCGACCAGTTGCTCCAGCAGTACGTCCGCAACCAGTACGTCGGCGACGGCGACCCCGAGTGGTCGGCGGGCCCGAACAACGCCGGCCCCCGCGAGCAGACCGAGAGCGCAGAGCAGTGGGACCTGATGTTCGGCATCCGGTTCAACACCTACCCCCGGACGCCCGCGTCCATCGACGCGTTCTGGACCGAGCGGTCCCCGACCAACTACTACGGGTACGTCCCCGAGGAGGACCTGGGCGCGATGTTCGAGGAGTTCCGGACGACCACCGACGACGCGCGCCGCGAGGAGATCATCGCCGAGATCTTCGGCATCCTGAGCGAGGATCAGCCCGTCAACTTCCTCTCGATGCGCGACGACATCTCCGGCTACCGCTCGAAGGTCGCCGGGCCGGAGGAGGCCTTCGGCGCCAACTGGGACAGCACCACCTGGTACTTCGACGAGGGGGACGGCCGGACCGTCGCCGAGGAGTGGAACTCGGGCTCGACGAGCGACGCCCGGACCCTGTACTTCCCCGAGATCAACGACGGCACCTCCTCCAGCCGCGTCGCCCTGACGCTGGATGGTGCCTACAATGTCGACGAGAACAACGAGGTCCAGCCAATGTGGCTCGACATCGAGGACACCGGCGACGCCCAGGTCTACGTCTGCAGCCTGCGTGACAACCTCCAGTGGGGCGGGGACTTCGGGCAGATGACCGCCGAGGACTGGGTCTACCAGATCGAGAACGTCCACACCATCGACGGCGGGGGGGACCACCCCTGGGACGAGGAGACGCCACCCTCGACACAGACCGCCGACTGGGAACAGGTCGAGAACGTCGAGGCCACCGGCGAACTGGAGTTCCAGCTCGAACTCGCGGACGTCAACCCCAGTTTCCCGCTGGAGCCGGTCCTCTGGGGCGCCTACTGTGCGCCCAAAGCCCTCTACGAGAAGTACGTCCCCAGCGCCGAGGATTTGCGACAGAGCGAGGAGTTCAACCAACTCACCTTCACCGGGAACCTCGGCCCCTACGAGTTCGAGCGCTGGGAGCGCTCGGCGGAGTTCGTCGCCACGCGCAACGACGAGTACTACATGCGCGCCCACGCCGACGAGATGGGCGAGGAGTGGGCCGACGCCCCCTACGTCGAACAGTACACCTATCGGGTCATCTCCGAGCAGGCGACCCGTCTGGAGGCGCTCCGCCAGGGCGAAATCACCAGTACGGGCGTCCCCCCCGACCGCTTCCAGGACTTCCAGGACTTCGAGGAGGTGGATGTCTACCAGATCCCGCAGCCGTTCCTGGGCATCGTCGCGTACAACCAGCGCGCCAACGGGTGGACGCCGCTCCGGACCCGGGAAGTCCGCCAGGCGCTGTCGATGTCGGTCAACAAGCGCCAGGTCACCGAGGAGATATATCGGGGGCTCGCCGAGTGGACCCACACCTTCCAGCCCCGGTGGTCCCAGTGGTACGAGGACTCGAAGGTCACGCCCTTCGGCGTCGACGACTCCTACGACAAGGCCGGGGCCCGCCAGATGCTCGCCGAGCACACCGGCTCTGACTTCGGGTACGAGTAGCGTCCGCATGAAGTGGTACATCGCCCGCCGGGTGGCCTGGGCCGGCGTCGCGACGCTGGTCATCCTGACGGTGACGTTCGTGCTGATGTACCTGACGCCCGATACGCGCATCCTGGAGTTGCAGTTCGAGGCCGCACAGGCCGGCCAGGACCCCGAGCAGGTCGCCCAGGCCGCCGCCGAGGCGCGGGGCATCGACGACCCCTTCCTGGTACAGTACGCCGACTTCATGCGGAACATGCTGACGCTCAACTGGGGCTGGTCGACGACCCGCTCCCAGACGGTGATGGACGCGCTGACCGACGCCATTCCCTACTCGATGATGTACGGCGTGCCCGCCGTCGTCCTCTCGACGGTGGCCGGCCTCGCCATCGGGCTGTACTCGGCGGTCAACCAGTACACCAAGACCGACTACGTCGCCACGTTCTTCGCGTTCTTCGGCATCTCCATCCCGAACTTCTGGTTCGCGATCATCCTCCTGGTGATCTTCGGGGCGTGGCTGGGCTGGGTCGATATCCTCTTCGACCCCACCCTCGCGAAGGTCGACGGCGAGTTCACGGTGGGGGCGATCCTGAGCTGGCCCAACCTCAAACAGCTCATCCTGCCCATCTTCGTGCTGACGACCACCTCGGTCGCGAGCATGATGCGCTACGCCCGGGCGGAGGCCCTGGAGTACGTCGAGGCGGAGTTCGTCAAGACCGCCAAGGCGAAAGGCGTCGACGAGCGGACCATCGTCACGAAGCACATCTTCCGGCCCGCCGCGGTGCCGCTGGCGACCATCCTCGTTGGCGACCTGCTGGGGATCATCTTCGTCGGCTCGTACCTCATCGAGGTCGTGTTCGGCATCCCGGGGCTGGGACTGCTGTCGTTCAAGGCGATCACCAACCAGGACACTGCGCTCGTGTTCGGGACGGTGTTCGTCCCGACGTTCATCGCCATCATCGGCAACCTCGCACAGGACATCGC
>CAZUWC010000303.1:0-3117 GCA_964623935.1 uncultured Halobacteriales archaeon | reverse complement strand
CCGAGTTCCGTCCCCTCGTCGTCGTAGACGGTGGTGTCGAAACCAACATGACGGGGTTCTCGCCCTCGCTCAGACGGAAGATTTATTCGGGCGATTTCCGAGCATTCGAGGTATGAACGATATTTTCGTCGGTCAGCTCATGTCCTCGCCGGTACAGACCGTCGCTCCCGAGGAACCGATCCACGAGGCGGCGACCGTGATGCTCGGGCAGGATATCGGTTCGGTCGTCGCGGTCGACGACCAGTCCCGTCCGGAGGGCATCCTCACGACGACCGACTTCGTCCGACTGGCGGCCGACTGCGGGTCACCCGAGGAGTCGTCGGTCGCGGACTACATGAACGCCGTCGAAGCCACGGCGAGGGCCAACGAGACGATCCAGGAGGCCGCCGACACCATGATGGACCACGGCGTCCACCACCTCCCGGTCGTCGACGATGATCGTGTCATCGGCATCCTCACCACGACGGACCTCACGGCGTACCTCTCGCCCGACTGGGAACCGAGTCCCTCCTAGTCCGAAAAGAGGCTGGTGTGGACGGGTGCGAACTCGTTGCCGACGTCCTCGCGGTCGCCCCCGGTGTCGGTGACAGCGGTGCTGTCGACGCCGTCGGCGAGAAAGCCTGCGAGGGGCGGGCCGACGTTCTCGGGTTCGACGAGGAAGGCGTCGTGGCCGTGGTCGGAGTCGACGACGTGGTGGGCGACGTCGGCACCGGCCTCCCGGAGCGCGTCGGCCAGGTCCTCGGCCTGTGCGGGGGTGAAGTGCCAGTCCGCGGTGAAAGACATCACCAGCGCCTCGCCGTCGAAGGCCGCCAGGGCGGCGGCGTCGGACTCGAAGCCCGCCGAGAGGTCGTAGTTGTCCATCGCCCGCGTCAGGTAGAGGTAGGCGTTGGCGTCGAACCGGTCGATGAACGACTCGGCCTGGTAGTCGAGGTAGGATTCGACGTCCCGGTAGGGGAAGAAGTCGGCGGCGGGGTCGGCCGGGAACGACCGCGTGGCCTCCCGGCCCGCCGAGCGCCGGCCGAACTTCCGGTCCATCGACGCCTTCGAGAGGTACATCACGTGGCCGATCTCGCGGGCCAGCGCCAGCCCCTCGGCCGGCGGGTCGCCGCCGTAGTAGTCGCCCTCGTTCCAGTTCGGGTCGCTGGTGATGGCCCGGCGGGCGATAGCGTCCAGTGCGAGACACTGCGGGTCCATCCGCGGTGCGGCGGCGATGGGCATGAGTTTCTCGACGTGGTCGGGGTGCTGTTTGGCCCACTCCAGGACGTTCATCCCGCCGACGCTGCCGCCGGTGACCGCGTGCAGGTGCGGGACGCCCAGTTCGTCGAGCAGGCGGCGCTGGCACTCCGTCCAGTCGGTGACGGTCACCGCGGGGAAGTCCGTCCCGTAGGGCTCGCCCGTCTCCGGGTTCGTCGCGGGCGGACCCGACGTGCCGTAACAGGAGCCGGGGACGTTGGCACAGACGACGTAGTACTCGTTGGTGTCGATGGCCTTGCCCGGGCCGACGATGTCGTCCCACCAGGCGCGGGCCTGGCCCGCGGTCTCCTCGGCCCTGCTCCCGCCGGCGACGTGCTGGCTGCCCGTCAGCGCGTGACAGACGAGGACCGCGTTGTCGCCCGAAAAGTCCCCGTAGGCCTCGTAGGCGACCTCCAACTCGGGGATGGTGCGGCCACACTGGAACTCGAAGGCGCCCAGCGAGACGGCCCCGTGGTCGACGTTCATCTCTCCGCCTCCCGCTGTGCCCGGTCGATCCCGCGGTCGAGGTCGGCCACGATGTCCGCAGGGTCCTCGATGCCCACCGAGAGGCGCACGAGATCGGGCGTCACGCCCGAGGCGCGCTGTTCCTCCGCCGAGAGCTGTGCGTGCGTGGTGCTCGCCGGGTGGGTGACGAGCGTCTTCGCGTCGCCGATGTTCGCGAGGAACTGCGCCAACTCGGTCGCCTCACAGAGGGCCTTCCCGGCCTCGTAGCCGCCCGCGAGGCCGAACGTGACCATCCCGCCGTAGCCGCCGTCGAGATACCGGGAGGCGTTGTCGTGGGTCTCGTGGGAGTCGAGCCCCGGATACTCGACCCACGCCACGTCCTCGTGGCCCGCGAGGAACTCGGCGACGCGGGCGGCGTTCTCGCAGTGCCGTTCCATCCGCAGGGCGAGCGTCTCCGCGCCCTGCATGGTGGCCCACGCGTCGAATGGCTTCTGGCCGTCGCCCAGACTCCGGACGGCCCGCTGGCGGGCCGCGACTGCGAAGGCCCGCCCCGCGAACGCCTCGGCGAACGTCTTGCCCTCGAAGGCAGGGTTCTCGTCGCCGAGTTCGGGGTACTTCGCCGGGTACTCGGTCCAGGGAAAGGAGCCGCCGTCGACGAGGACGCCCCCGACGGTCGTGCCCGACCCGTGGATCCACTTCGTCGTCGACTCCCAGACGATATCGGCGCCGTGTTCGACGGGCCGGCAGAGCGCGGGCGTCGCGAACGTGTTGTCGACGAACAGCGGCGCGCCGTGCTCGTGGGCCACGTCGGCGACCGCCCCCAGGTCGGGGGTCACGAGCGAGGGGTTGCCGATGGTCTCGACGTGGACGTAGGCGGTCCGGTCGTCGATGGCCTCGGCGTAGGCGTCGGGGTCGAGCGTGTCCACGAAGCGGGGTTCGACCCCCCGGCGGGTCGCCATGTTCGAGAAGTACGAGTGGGTGCCGCCGTAGATGGACGCGGCCGAGACGACGTTGTCGCCGTTGCGCGCGAGCACGGACGTGGCGGCGTCGAGGGCGGCCATTCCCGACCCAGTCGCAACCGCGGCCGTCCCGCCTTCCAGGCTCGCCAGTCGGCGTTCGAGCATCGAGACCGTCGGGTTGTCGAAGCGCGTGTAGACGTCACCCTCGGCGTCCAGCGCGTAGAGGTCGGCCGCGTGGTCGGCGTCCTCGAAGACGTACGACGTCGTCTGGTAGATCGGCGGGGCGCGCGCGCCAGTCGCCGGGTCGGGTTCCTCCTGGCCGGCGTGGACACACCGCGTCCCGAACCCTCGCGTGTCGTCGGTCATGTGTCTCGTGCATATCTCTCCTCGATCTTATAACCACGAGTTACGGCAAAACTCTCAGTGCGTGTGACTGTCACTCACTCCGGAGGAGCGCAGT
>CAZUWC010000302.1:0-3121 GCA_964623935.1 uncultured Halobacteriales archaeon | reverse complement strand
CGCACCGACGAGATGAAGCAGGTCAACGGCCAGGAGGTCATCAAGCACGACGGCGAGATCTACCCGGTCATCGACCTCGCGGAGGCCTTCGACGTGCCCGGCACCCACGCCGCCGGGGGCGGGAAGGCCGCCGCGACGGACGGCGCCGGCCTGGAAGTCGAGGAGATCGAGGGCGAAATCGAGCAGGGGATGCTCGTCCGGATCCGCGAGTCCGAACGGCAGGTCGCGCTGAAGTGTGACTCCGTGAACGCACAGGAGGAAGTCGTCGTCAAACCCCTGGAGGGCATCCTGAGCGGTACCCCCGGCCTCTCGGGGACCGCGGTGCTGGGCGACGGCAACATCGTCCACATCCTGGATGTCGTGACGCTATGAGCCGGGCCGAGGACCGCGCCTTCGAGAGCCTGCTCGAGTACATCGAGTCCGAGATGGACTTCGAGACGGATTTCTACAACGACGCGTACCTCGACCGCCGGATAACGGCCCGGCTGCGCCGGACCGACACCGACGGGTACCGCGCCTACGAGCGCCTGCTCGACCGCGACGCCGACGAGCGGGAGGCGCTGCTCGACTCGCTGTCGATCAACGTCACGGGCTTTTTCCGCAACCCCGACGCCTGGGAGAAGTTGCGCGGCGTCCTGCGGGAGTTGACCGCCGAGAACCGCCGGGTCCGGGTCTGGTCGGCCCCGTGTGCCGACGGCCGGGAGCCCTATTCGGTGGCGATGCTCGCGATGGACGACCCCGAAATCGAGGACCGGCGACTCGAGGTCACCGCGACCGACATCAACCCCGACATCCTCGAGGTGGCCCGTCGCGGCGTCTACGAGACCTCACAGACCACCGACATCGCGGAGGAACTCGAACCCCTCGATGACTACGACCGGTACATCGACCGGGACGGCGACCGCTTCGCGGTGCGCGACCGGGTCAAGCGCCCGGTCTCCTTCGAGCGACACGACCTCATCCGCGGGGACCCCAAGCGGGACTTCGATCTGGTGCTGTGCCGGAACTTCCTCATCTACATCGACGCCGAGTACAAGACGCCGATCTTCCGGACCATCCGCGGGTCCCTGCGCGATGAGGGGTACCTGATGATCGGCATGACGGAGACGCTGCCCGCCGAGTGTCGGGACGCGTTCGACCCGGTCCACAAACAACACCGCATCTACCGACGCCTGTAATGTCCCTGTACCAACACGAACGCGAGGGCAACGCCCAGGAACTCATCGGGGTCCTCCGGCGTGCGGACAACCCCGAGGTGCGCAAGCGGGCCGCACAGATGCTCGGCCGTCTCGAGGACCACGCCGACCGCCGGGACATCATCAAGGCCCTGGTGAGCGCCGCCGAGAGCGAGGACGGTGCGGTGGCGGCGGCGGCCATCGACGCGCTGAACCAGCACGGCCAGGACGCCCTGGAGGAACTCCTGGCGACGATGGCTGGGGTCGACCTCGACGACGACGACGCGGACTGGGTGAAGGCGAAGGCGTTCGTCCGGGCACTCGGGGCGGACGTCCCGGAACTGCGGATGGCGGCGGCCAACGCCCTGGGAGAACTCGACCAGTCCGACGCCGTCCCGAAACTCGCCGAGCGCTTCGAGGACGCCGACCCCCGGGTTCGCGCCCGTGCAGCCCGCGCCTGTGGGCAGGTCGGCGACCCGCGGGCGACCGATCCGCTGACGGGACTCCTCTCGGATCCGGTCGGCGGGGTCCGTCGCGAGGCTGCCGAGGCGCTGGGCCGGATCGGCAACCGACAGGCGCTGACGGCGCTGCTCACCCTCTACGACGACGAGGACGAACGCGTCCGCCGCGTCGCGGTCAGTGCCTTCGGCAACTTCACCAACGACCGTCCGGTCGACCCGCTGATCGAGGCGCTGTCCGACCCCTCCGCCGCCGTGCGACGGACGGCCGTCTACTCGCTGGTGGAACTGCTCGCGAACGTCCCGACCGAGCAGAGCCACCGCATCCGCGAGACGGTCGTCGAGCGCCTCTCCGAGACCGACGACGCGACGGTGGTCGCGCCGCTCGTGGAGATACTGCGCGAGAGCACGCAGGCCGCCCAGCGGCGCAACACCGCCTGGCTGCTCGGTCGGGTCATGGACGACCCCGACAACCGGGCGGCAGTCGACGCCCTCGTCGACGCGCTCCGGGACGACGGGCAGATGACCCGGCAGTTCGCCGCCACCAGTCTCGCCGAACTCGGCGGCCGCCACGTCAGGCGCGAACTGCTCGATATTGCCGAGGACGACGGCGAGGACGGAACGGTCCGGGGGCAGGCCGTGTTCGCCCTCGGGAAGGTCGGCGACGAGGAGACTGCCCGTCGTCTCCAGACACTGCTCGACGACACCGAGGACGATGAAGTCCGACAGAAGACGTTCTCCGCGCTGTCGAAACTCGGTGGCCATCCCGGGAACTGATACGGTCGTGCGTAACCAATTTCGTCGGACAAACCCGGCCGAATTTTGTACTCGCCCCGCCAACGACGGCCATGGCAAAGCAACCCCACCTGCTGGTCGAGCCCGGTGACCTGGCCGACGTCGCCCTCGTGCCCGGCGACCCGGGCCGCGTCGACCGCATCGCCGGTCACTGCGAGGACGCCACCACGGTCGCACAGAACCGCGAGTACAAGCTCGTCAACGCCACCTACGAGGGCCACGAGCTGACGGTCTGTTCGACGGGTATCGGCGCGCCGTCGGCGGCCATCGCTGCCGAGGAACTGCACGCCGTCGGCGTCGAGACGCTGCTCCGCGTGGGCACGACCGGCGCACTCCAGCGGGGCATCGAGGTCGGCGACATGGTCGTCGCCACCGGCGCCGCCAAGGACGAGGGGACAACCGAGCGATACGAATCCGTGACCGTCCCCGCCGTGCCCGACTACGAGGTGCTGTCGGCGCTCGTCGACGCCGCCCGGGACAACGACGAAGACGTTCACGTGGGACCCATCGCCACCGACGACGCCTTCTACGCCGAGACCGACGACTACGTCCGCGAGTGGGAGGACGCGGGCCTGCTCGCCGTCGAGATGGAGGCCGCCGCGCTGTTCACGCTGGCCCGCCGGAAGGGGATGGCTGGCGGCGCCATCTGCACCGTCGACGGCAACCTCGTCGAGGGGACACAGAAGGGCGAGA
>CAZUWC010000301.1:0-3129 GCA_964623935.1 uncultured Halobacteriales archaeon | reverse complement strand
CGAGCGCCTCCACCGCCCGCCGGGCCAGTCGCTCGAAGTCCGCCTCCTCCGGAACCACGTCCACCGCGATGCCAGCGTCCTCGGCCGTCTCCGCGGTCGGCGTCCCGATGGCCCCGACGACCCCCTCGTCGAGTCCCGCCAGCGCCGCGTCACGGACACCGCGCTCGCCGGCCGCCGCGAGGAAGTGCTCGACGGTCAGCGACGAGGTGAACAGCGCGGCGTCCAGGTCACCGTCGGCGGCCAGTTCGGCGGAGTCGCCGGCACCTGCCGGTCTGACCAGCCGGTAGAGAACCGTCTCGTGGACGTACGCGCCCGCGGATTCGAGGCCGTCCAAGAGGGCGGCCGAGCCGTGGTCGCTGCGTGCCACCTCGACGCGGGCGCCCCCGACCTCGCCGGCCAGGCGCTCGACCAGTCCCCGCGAGGAGAACTCCGCCGGGACGATGTCGACCGCGTAGCCCGCCTCGCGCAGGGCCTGGGCGGTCGAGTCGCCGATGGCACAGAGACTCGTCTCTTCAGGCTCCCAGCCCGCACTCGCCGCGAGTTCGGCGCCCGTCTTGCTCGTCAGGATTGCGTAGTCGGCGTCAGTCCGGGGGCGGGCGTCGGTCGGGTCGACCGCGAGCATCGGGTCGGCCACCGGTTCGACGCCCAGCGCCTCCAGCGTCTCGACGGCCGCCCGGATGCGGTCGTCGTCCGGCCGGAAGACGGCGACCCGCGGGCGGTCGGTCACGGCGTGTCACCCCCGCGGGACCGCTCCGTGGCGTCCGAGGGCCGCAGGAACTCGACGACGCGCTCGCGTGTCGCGGCGACGTCGCCGACGACCGTCACCGCTGGCGGTTCGACGCCGGCCGCGTCGCGGGCCGCGACGATGGTCTCGAGGGTCCCGACGGCGACCTGCTGGTCGTCCCAGGTGGCCCGTTCGACCATCGCGACCGGCGTGTCGGGGTCCTTCCCGCCCGCGACGAGGGCGTCGGTGTAGTCCGGGAGGCGGGACACGCCCATGAGGACGACGATGGTCCCGCCGGTCGCCGCGAGAGCCCCCCAGTCGACGGCGGATTCGTCCTTCTCGGGGTCCTCGTGGCCGGTCACGACCGTCACCGCGGAGGCGTGGTCGCGGTGGGTGACCGGGATGCCCGCAACCTCGGGGCCGGCGATGGCCGAGGTGACGCCGGGCACCACCTCGAAGGGGACGCCCCGGTCGGCGAGGTGGCCCATCTCCTCGCCCCCGCGGCCGAAGACCGTCGGGTCCCCGCCCTTGAGGCGCACCACGGACTTGCCCTCCCGGGCCAGCGTCACGAGGCGGTCGTTGATGTACGCCTGTGCGGTGCGCTCGCCGTCGGCGCGCGTGCCCACGTCCTCGCGTCGCTCGGCCGGGATGGCCTCGAGGATGTCCGGGCCCGGGAGCTTGTCGTGGAGGACGACGTCGGCCGTCTCCAGCAGCCGGCGGGCCCTGACGGTCAACAACTCGGGGTCGCCGGGGCCGCTGCCGACGAGGTAGACCACCCCCGGGACGGGTGCTTCGGCGTCCGCAGGAACACGTTCGTCGCTCATTCGTCGCGTTTCGGGGCGTCGGGCTCCTCGCGCTTCGCGCGGTCGATCAGGTCTGCCGCCCCCCGGTCTGCCAGGTCGGCCGCGAACGCCCGGGCGGTCTCGGCGTGGCGCTCGACGGGGAGTTCCCGCGTGGCCACGACCTCCTCGGTGCCGTCCCCGGAGAGCACCCGGACCGACGTCCCGACGACTTCGCCCTGCAGGCGGGCGTAGACGCCGATTGGCGCGACACACCCGCCGCCCAGTTCCGCCAGCACTGTCCGCTCGACGGTCGTCGCGACCCGCGTCGGCGGGTGGTCGAGGACGTCGTAGAGGGTCTCCGCGAGGTCGCCGTCCAGGGCCGTCACCGCCAGCGTCCCCTGGCCCGGCGCGGGGACGAACTCGGTCGAGTCGAGGCGGGCGTGCGGGACCTTGCCCAGGAGGCTGCTCCGGTCCAGACCGGCCTCCGCGAGACAGATGGCGTCGTACTCGACATCGACATCGCGTTCGAGGGCGCACCGTTCGATCTCCGCGAGCCCGTCGAACCACTCCTCGACGGTCCGGTCGTCCGCCGGGGCCGCCGTTCCGTCCGCGTTCTCGTCGTCGCCGTCATCTTCGGCCTCGTCCGCCTCGGCGGCCTCGAGGCGCCGCTCGTGTTCCCGCTGGAGGGCGGGCGCGAGGAGTTTCTCCACGCGGGTGTCGACGTTGCCCCGGAGCGGCTGAACGTCGAGGTCCGGCCGGGCGGCGAGTAACTGGGCGCGCCGGCGGAGGCTGGCTGTTCCGACAGTCGCACCCTCGGGGAGGTCCTCGAGGGCGTGGCCGTCGGGCGTGACCAGCAGGTCCGCGGCCGGCCCGCGTTCGGGGATGCCCGCCACCACGAGGTCGTCGGGCTGGTCGGTCGGGACGTCCTTCATAGAGTGGACAGCGGCGTCGAGGTCCCCCGAGAGGACCTCCTCGTCCAGCGCCCGGACGAACGCGCCCGTGGTGCCCAGGCGGTGGATGAGTTCCTCCCGGAGCTGGTCGCCGCGGGTCTCGACCTCGACGAGGTCGACCGACAGCCGGCGCCGTTCGAGCGTCTCCTTGACCGCGGCGGCCTGGCGCAGCGCCAGGTCCGACCCCCGCGTGCCGACGCGCACGGTCCGCCCGCGTGTACTCATTACCACCCCTCGACGGTCCGCGGTGAAAAGCACACCACTTCGCGGTCGTCCGCCGGACACCTCCTGCCGGGAGCACCCAGGTCGGCCCGGAGAGTTTTGGCGCCTGCCGGCGTGGGGGCAGTATGGCCGCGACCGAGTCAGAGGTCCCACAGGCACTCGCGACGTCACCGGCTCCGGCCGAGGAGTTCGCCGACCTGTCGCGGTCGGCACAGCGGGAGGCCTTCTTCCAGTTGCCCGAGACGCTCCGGACGGACCTGGTCGCGGACATGGACGACGAGCAGTTGCGACGGTTCGTCCGGCGGCTGGACCCCGACGAGGCGACGGACGTGCTGGGTTACGCCGACGAGTCCACCAGGGAGGCCGTCCTCCGGCGTCTCGACGCGGACCGCCGGGAACGCATCGAGTTCCTGCTGGAGTTTTCCCCCGAGAGCGCCGCGGGGATGATGCA
>CAZUWC010000300.1:0-3167 GCA_964623935.1 uncultured Halobacteriales archaeon | reverse complement strand
TAGGCCATGTTCTCCTGTTCGCGGTCCTCCTCGGGGACGAACTGGTAGTGGACGCCGAAGGTGTCGGTGACGACCTCCTTTGTGCGGGCTTCGGTTTCCGGACGGAGGAACCACCAGTTGCCGGCCTCGAAGTCGACGCCCCGCTCCTCGCCGTACTCCTCGAGGGTCTCGGGCGTGTCGTGCTCGGGGTCGAAGGTGGTCGGCATGATGGCGAAGTCGTCGGCGAAACCGCCGTCGATGGTGGCCGACTGGACGGCCGACAGCGAGGCGGTCAGCATCGGGCAGGTCATCGTACACCGGCTGAACACGAACGTGAGCATGGTGTGGCGCTCGCCGACGAACTCGGTGGATGAGCGACCGGTAGGACGACCGCGCCCCGAGTGCCGCCGGTCGGGAAATGATCAGCCGCCGTACTGCGGCCCCTCGTGGCTGGATCCCTGGAAGTCGGGGTCGTAGATGTCCTCGTCTTCGCTCCCGAGGACGTCGACTTCGGCCATGAGGCCCTTGCGGACGACGCGGCTGAGCGCGTGGTCGACCAGCTTGATGCGTTCGGGCACCGGCGTCTCCATCTCGCCGATCATACAGCTGCCCGGCGGGACCTTCATCGTCTGGATGTGCTTGTCGGCGTAGGCTTCGAGGTCGTCCTCGGCAGGGATGCCGCCGTCGCGGTAGGCCCGGCTCCAGACGTTCCCGATGGGGTGGAAGTTGCTGGAGTAGTTCGGGCCGCCGGCGACCATGAACACCCGGACGGAGTCGTCCTGCTGGACCTCGATGGGACCACGGGCGGCGGCTGCCCAGGCGTACTTCTCGCCGTTCAACAGCACGTAGGTCGGGTCCTCGCGTGCCATCGCGTCCATGTCGAACCCGTGGTGGCCCTCGGTGCCGGTTTCCTTGTCCGTGTAGAGTTCGTGTTGCCCGAAGTACAGCTCCTGATCGACCTCCGGCAGGCCCTGCTCGGGTTCGACGAGGATCATCCCGAACATGCCGGCGCTGATGTGCATGTCCAGGTTCGGGACCGCACAGTGGTAGATGTACGCGCCGGGGTAGTCGGCCCGGAACTTCATCGCGTTCGACTCGCCGGGCGCCGCTGTCGTCGCGACCGCGCCGCCGCCCGTCCCGTAGACGGCGTGGAAGTCCACGTTGTGTGGGCGGGCGTTCCCGTCCATGTTCTCGACGGTGAGTTCGACGGTATCGCCCTGGCGGACTCGAACCATCGGCCCTGGCACCTGCCCGTTGAAGGTCATGAAGTCGAACGTCACCCCGGGTTCGACCTCCGCGGTGTGTTCCTCGTAGGTCAGCGTGATCTCGTGGGTCCGCGGGCTCGACCAGTCAACCGGATCGGGCAAGTCCGTCGGGTCCGCTGCGATCTGGTCGGTGTCGACCTGCTTGGGCGCTTCGGTCACCGTTTCAGTCGTCTCGGACTGGGTGGCCGCGTCGGCCTCTGACTGTGGACTGTTGGCCGGGCAGCCTGCGATCGTTGCCGCACCGCCGAGGCCGAGGGCCCCGAGCACGCGGCGTCGCGAGGTTTCGAACATTGGGTGGAACCTCTCTATCAGTCAGTTCGCCGGGTACACGTTTAGTCGAATCCAGGATTCTCGGGAGGGGAGAACGGACGCGAACAGGTTCGGCCATGGTTTATTATACCGGTGGACGTAACGTTTGATACTTCTCAGCCCTTCCTTGTCCCGGGCTGAATATATCATTGCTTACGTCCACCGGTATAGGGGCACACCAGTGTCGGTGGGATTATGACGGTCGCGGGACCACCTCCGGACACGGATGGTCCGTGACCCGTTCGCGGGCGAGGACGCGCCCGACCTGCAGGAGGTCCTCGACGCCCTGGACGACCCGGACTGCCGGGAGATCGTCCGGGCGCTGGAGGAGCCGATGACGGCCGACGAGGTCGCCGACCAGTCGGGCGTGCCCCTCTCGACGACCTACCGGAAGCTGGACCTGCTCACGGAGGCGTCGCTGCTGGAGGAGGGGACCGAGATCAGGCCGGACGGCCAGCACGCCAGCCGGTACACGATCGCCTTCGAGGAGGTCGTCATCGCGCTGGCGGAGAACCGCGAGTTCGAGGTCGACATCGCCCGCCGTCCCCGGACTGCCGACGAACGGCTCGCGAACCTCTGGTCGGAGGTGCGCAAGGAGACATGAGTCCACACCAAGTCACGACGCCCGTCGCCATCGTCGCGCTCAAGACTATCACGCTCATCCTCGGGGGCCTCATCACCTACCTCTCGTACAGGGCCTACCGCCGGACCGGTACCCCGTCGCTGTGGTACCTCTCTGTCGGTTTCGGCATCGTCACGCTGGGATCGTTGCTCGCCGGTGTCGTCGACCAGGTCCTCCGGGCGGGCTTCCGGCTCGGCCTGCTCGTCGAGAGCGCGCTCGTCGCGCTGGGCTTTGCGGTGATCGTCTACTCGCTGTACACGACCTCGTGACGGCCACCTGACCGATTCTCATAGTGATTGCTGTAACGAATTACCGTGTCGACCGCGTCACGTCGTGCGGTCGATCCGGTAACGGCTTACAGCAATCACTATCAGTTCCTGGAAATCCCCTGGCAGGTATATGCGCGGTGGCGGCCTGTTCCCGCCCGGAGGTCCACATCGGACTGTTGCTCGCGGGCGCGACGCTGGGCGGCCTGTTCCACCAGGTCGTCGGGCTCGGCCTCGAGGAGAGTGTCGCGGTACAGAGCGTCTTCACCGCCCTCGGGTTCGCGGTCATGACATACTCGCTGTTCACCGCCGGGCCGCCCGCGTCTGACCGAACATAATCGGGACCGAGTACTGGCGACTGAAGGCCCAACGAGGGGTATGGGAGTCTCACACGACGACGTCGAGCCGATCACCGACCGCGTTCACGACAACTCCTGGTCGGCCAACCTCGAACAGCCGGTCCACGCCGAGAACCGTGACCTGGTGGTCGAACAGGCCGTCGAGGCGGTCGAACACACCGCGCCGGGCAACCACGTCAACCTCGTCACCCACGGCGAGCACGGTCATCCAGAGGGATATCTCTACGAGACACTCGATAGCCACGTCGGGGACATCGAGTACGAGTACGTCGAGCAGTGCGGGTGTGGCGGGCACGTCACGCGGGTGTACGTCGGATAGAAGAGGGAGGCCGCCAAATTGGTGTCGTGTCTTGCAGACCAGCCACCG
>CAZUWC010000299.1:0-3179 GCA_964623935.1 uncultured Halobacteriales archaeon | reverse complement strand
TCGCTTGAATCCATTAGTGGACTGATTGTCTGAGTTAACAGAGCCGGTGGAGGGATTTGAACCCTCGACCTATTCCTTACGAAGGAATCGCTCTCGCCAGTCTGAGCTACACCGGCACGTGTTACATCTTGGTCGGATACCGGCTAAAAGGATTGCGAAACGGGTCGCCTCGCCCTCTCGCCATCAGCGCCGGTCGAGACGGACGTCCAGCACCACGTTCAGTTCGTGTGGCGCGTACGACCGGACGGTCCGGCGGGTCTCGACCGTGACGTCATAGATCGGTTCGGCCGCCGCGCGGATCGCTCGCTCGCCCGGACCGTAGGGGTCGTCCTCGCCCTGGATGTCGTAGTAGTGGAGCAGACACGACTCGCCGGCGAGCGCGACCGCCGTCTCCAGGAACACGTCGGCGCTGTGCGGGAGGTTCATCACCAGGCGGTCGGCCCACCCCTCGTAGTCGTTAGCCACCTCGCGGACGCCGCCGTGGATTGCGGTCACGCGGTCGGCCACGCCGTTGCGCTCGGCGTTTGCCCGGAGGTACTCGATGGCTGTCTCGTTGATGTCCGTCGCGACGACGGTTGCGCCGCGTTTCGCGAACGGGACCGCGTAGGGGCCGACACCGGCGAACATGTCGAAGGCGTGCTCGCCGGCGGACACCTGTTCGGCCACGCGGTGGCGCTCGGTCGCGAGCCGCGGCGAGAAGTACACCTCGGCGAGGTCCAGCCCGAACTCGCAGCCGTACTCGCGGTGGATCGTCTCCGTGGGCGACTGTCCCGACTCGCCGCTCTCGTCGTCGTCGGCGTCCGCGACCAGCACCTCCCACTCCCGGACGCGCTCCTTGCCCTTGATTTTGGAGGCGCGGTTGAGGACCGCCCGGACCGGCAGCGCCGACTCGACGATGGCGTCGGCCAGCGCCCGCGCCCGCTCGGGGTCGTCCTCGTCGACGATGACGATATCGCCCAGGCGCTCGTATGAGGGCTCGAAGTCGAGGAGGTCGGCGGGCATGGTCTGGGTCTCGCGAGCCGGGACCTCGCGGTGGACCACGTCGTACTCGCCGGGCACGGCCGCCGGGTCGACGACGGGCACGTACAGCCAGCCGTCCTCGGCGGCGATCTCGTGGGAGCCGTCGACCAGGTCCGCGGCTGCCAGGCGCGACCGGACGCGCTCGCCGGCCTCGCGCTCGACCCGGACGCAGGGCACCGACATGGCCGGCCATCCGCGGCCCGCGGGAGTAAGCGTGACGCTCGCCACACCGTGCCGTGTCGTGTTCCGTGTCGCGCTTTTTAAACCACTCTCGCACCGAGTGGGGGCATGCTCACGTTCGTCGGCCTCGGGCTCTACGACGAGCGCTCGATCACGCTCAGGGGACGCGAGGCAATCGCCGACGCCGACCGCGCCTTCGCGGAGTTCTACACGAGCAAACTCGCCGGGACGACGGTAGCCGACCTCGAAGCGACCCACGGCGTCGACATCACGGTCCGGGATCGCGCCGGCGTCGAGGGGGACCCCGAGCCCATCCTGGCGGCCGCCAGCGAGGGAAGGGCGGCGTTCCTCGTCGCGGGCGACCCGATGATCTCGACGACGCACGTCGACCTGCGGTTGCGGGCACACGAGCGGGGCGTCGAGACGCGAGTGGTCCACGGCACGACCGCACAGACCGCGGCGAGTTCGCTGACGGGATTGCAGAACTACCGCTTCGGGAAGGCGACCACCCTGCCCTTCGAGCGCTCCCACGGCGGCGACGGTGTCCCTGGGAGCGTCCTCGACACCGTCGCGGCCAACCGCGAGCGTGGCCTCCACACGCTCGTCTACCTCGATATCGACCGCGAGGGCGACGCGTACATGACCGGCGACGGCGCAACACGGCGCCTCGTCGAGGCCGGCGAGACGGGGCTGGGCGTCGTGGTCGGCCAGGCGGGCAGCGACGACCCCACCGTGGCGGCGGACCGCCTGCCTGCGCTCGGCGAGCGGTCGTTCGGCCCGCCGTTGCACCTGCTGGTACTGCCCGGCGACCTCCACCCCATCGAGCGGGATGCCCTCCGGGAACTCGCCGGCGCGCCGGAGAACGCACTGGAGGAGCGGTAGTCGCGGCCGAACAGTCTCGGGGCGAGAAGGGTCAGTCGCCAGCGCTGGGTTCGCCGGGCGTCGCGTCGGGGTCGGGAACGTCGAAGGCGGCCGCGAGGTCGTACTCCCGGCCGGTCGCCAGGTAGAGGACGTCCTCGACCATCACCAGCACCTCCGGGAGTTCGCGCACCACGAGCCACGTCAGCACCACGAGCGCGACCACCGACGCGCTCTGTGCGACGATACGGTCCGAGACGATGTAGGAGACCATGACCGGGTCCTCCAGGGCGAACACCGTCATCACGGCGTCGGGGAAGACGTGGGTCATCTGGTTACCGAAGGTGACGCCGATGAAGACGTTCCGGACGAGGTTGAGCGCGTAGATGACGGGAATCGAGACGGCAAAGGCCCGGAGTTTCCGGCGGACCGGCGCGGAGACCGCGCCGATGAGGCCGACGAAGATCGCCATGCTCCCGATGCCCGTACACGCGATGGCGATGTTGTACGTGATCGGGATGTCGCCGTTGTAGAAGGCGAACGTGCTCTCGTAGGGGTAGGTCTTCTGTGCGATCCGGAGTGTCTCGCCCGACCGGGACTCGATGGTCAGGCCGCCGACCACCTCCGGGTGAAAGCCCAGCGCGTTCATCAGCATCTCTGTGTGGACGGTCACCACCTCGATGAGCGGGCGGCGGATCGCCTCGACGGCCACGACCGGGAGGTAGACCAGCCCCATGATGGCGACGGCACGCGAGAGGACGAACAGCGAGTCCCGCCCCCGTGCGAGGACGTAGCCCACGTACAGCGACAGCGGGACCGCGACGACGCTCCCGAGCCCCTCGATGACGCTGCGCTGTTCGACCACGAAGTAGGGGATCAGCGCCAGCCAGAAGACGCCGAAGACGACCCAGGCGCCGACCACGACCGGGCGAGCGTACTCGCGGTCGTAGACCTCCAGCAGCGCACCCCCGACGAACAGCGCGACGGCGAGCCAGCCCAGCGGCTCCGAGGAACCCGCGAGCGCCTCGATCGCCGCGACGGCTGGCCCGACCATCTCGCCTGCGTGTAGGACAATCGCGACCATAGGCTTTGTCGTTGGTGTCGCGGTCCGTGCACGACCG
>CAZUWC010000298.1:0-3195 GCA_964623935.1 uncultured Halobacteriales archaeon | reverse complement strand
GCCCGGCCCGGTCGGGGCCCGAGGCGTTCCTGGCGTCCCGGAGCGGTACCGTCAGAACCCGCTCCTCGAAGTCGCTGGTGCTCATTCGTCGGTGTCACTCCGCCGCCAGTGCCGGCGCTTGGGGTTGCGCTGGACCTCGAGGTCCGTCTTGAGCATCACCCACGCCGGGATGCGCGAGTTCTGTCGGTCCAGTTTCCCCAGCCGCTTCTTTTTGGCCTTCGATTTCTTGCCCATAGTATCAGTCCCTTCCCTGCGGCCGCATAAATGTGTGTTCCTTTCGGGCGGTTCGGCCCCCATCGCTACAGGAACGCGAGCGGGACCATCACGAGCACGCCGACGGCGAGGCCGGCGGCCAGTTCCGGCCGGCCGCCACGGGGAAGCGCGCTGCCGAGGTCGAGGGCCTCCGGGACGAACTCCGTGAGGACGAGATACACCATCGCCCCCGCGGCGAAGCCGAATCCGAAGGGGAGGAACTGCCTGGCGAGGGTCACGAAGTAGTAGGCGATGGCCGCCCCGACCGGCTGGGGGAGACTCGAGAAGACCGCCCACCAGACCATCCGCCACTCGCCGACATCCATCGACCGCAGCGGGATGGAGATGGCCACGCCCTCCGGAACGTTGTGGATCGAGATAGCGACGGTCATGAACACTGCAAGCACCGGCAGCGTCAGTCCGCCCACGACGATGGCCTCGCCCGTCGCGACGTCGGCCAGCCCGAGTTCCGCGAAGGAGACCCCCACCGCGACACCCTCCGGGAAACTGTGGACGGTCAGGACGCCCAGCACGAGCACCAGCTTCCTGAAATCCGCCTCCTCGTACTCCCGGGGGTCGATGTCGGCTCCCTCCAGGGCCTCGTGGCCGAGGACGACCAGCACGACACCCGCGACGACGCCGGGTCCGATGGCCCATAGCGCGTCGAGCGGTCCCCCCTCGACGACCGCCAGCCCCTCCATTACCAGCCCGAACACCGACGCCGAGACCATGATGCCCGAGGCCAGCCCCCACAGCGCGACGTTCCAGCGGGTGCTGATGTCGTCGAACACGAAGAACGGCACCGCCCCCAGCCCCGTCGCCAGCGCTGTTATCAGACCGGCAACAAATACGATAGCGAGGTTCTCCAGGGCCACCATACTGCGACCTACGCACCCCGACACATTTGTATATCATGATATTGTTATTTTCGGCCGACCTAGAACCGCCGTCACGTTCGGAGCGGTGGCGTGAGTGGTCGGCCAGGGTCTTTTCAGGTGTGATAATCGTAAGCAACTCATAAATGCACTCGTTGCCCCTCTCGCGACATGGCAAATGTCACAGACGGTTCCCGACCGGACGGAAGCCAGCCACTCGGTCCGGTGGCCCGTGTCCGGGAGGCCATCGAGTACATCCCGGCCGGGGAGACGATTCCGGACGAGGAGTGGCAGCGACGCCACCGCCTCATCGTGCTCACGACCCTCCTGCACGTCCCGTTCCTGACCGCGTTCGGGCTCTACAACGGGCCGGAAGCGATAACGGGCGCAACCTTTCCCGTGACACCGCTGTGGCTGATCGGCGTCGGGCAGGGAATCACGGTCGCCGTGTCCGTTCTGGCCTATCCCGACTGGTTCCGGCGGCGGCTACGGACCGCCCTCGCGACGACCGGACTGGTCGCGACCTCGATCACGCTGGTCCAGTACTCCGGTGGCTTCATCGAGGCACACTTTCACTTCTTCGTGGTTCTGGGCGTGTTCGCCCTCTACGAGGACTGGCTCCCGTTCGCGCTGGGGATCGGATACGTCGCCCTGAGCCACGGCGTGTTCGGAATGATCGACGGGTCCCTCGTCTACAACCACGCGCCGGCGATCAACAACCCGTGGGTGTGGGGCGTGATTCACGCGATCTTCGTGACCGGACTGGCGCTCGCGCTCATCAACAACTGGGTCAGTACCGAGAAATCGCGGGAGACAGCACAGCAACGGCTCGAACGGGCCAGGGAGAAGGAAGCAAAAGTGCGCGACCTGCAACAACAACAGGCCGAGGCCAGAGCCGAACTGGAGGAACTCCAGGAACAGCACGCCGAGACCGAAAATCGCGAGCGCCAGGTCCGGGAAGCCAAGGTAGAACTCGAGGAGACTGCCGACCGGTACGGCGAGGTCATGTCGCGGGCGGCCGATGGCGACCTGACCGTCCGGATGGACGCCGACGTCGAGAGTGACGCCATGTCCCAGGTCGCCGTCGCGTTCAACGAGATGATGGACGACATGGAAGCGGCGCTCGGAGAGATTCAGGCGTTCTCCGGTGACGTCGTGAACGAGGGCGAGGCGGCAGAGGCCGCAGCGGCGCAGGCACAGTCGGCAAGCGAGGACGTCGGTGGGTCGGTCGCGGAGATCGACAAGTCCGCCACCCGGCAACAGGAGATGCTCGCGGACGTCACCACCGAGATGACCGACCTCTCGGCTGCGGTCGAAGAGATCGCTGCGTCGGCGGAGACGGTCGCCGAACACTCACGAGAGACGGCAGCGGTCGCCGAGGAGGGCGAAGCCACCGCCCGGCAGGCCATCGAGGCCGCACGGGAGGCCCAGGCCTCCGTCGACGAGACCGTCGCCACTGTGGAGGAACTGGACCGGCAGATGGCGGAGATCGACGACATCGTCGGCCTGATCGGCGACATCGCAGAGCAGACGAACATGCTGGCGCTGAACGCCAACATCGAGGCCGCGCGGGCCGACAGCGGCACCGGCGGCGACGGGTTCGGTGTCGTGGCCGACGAGGTCAAGCAACTCGCCGAGGAAACGCAGGAGTCGGCCACAGAGATAGCGGAACTGATCGGCGAGACCCAGTCACAGACGGCCGACACCGTCGAGGAGGTTCGCACGGCCGAACAGTACATGGAGGAGACTGTCGCGGCTGTCGAGGACGCCACCGACGCGTTCGTCGCCGTCTCGGAGACCGCCGACGAGACCGATAGCGGCATCCGGGAGATCAGCACGACGACCGACGACCAGGCCGCGACGACCGAGAACGCGGTCACGATGATCGAACGAGCCGAGGAGTTGAGTCGGGAGACCGCCAGCGAAACGGCCGACGTCTCCGTGGCTGCGGAGAAACAGGCGGACGCCGTGTCGGAAGTTAGCGGACGTATCGACACCGTCACGGTGCGGGCCGAGGAATTGCGCTCACTGCTGAACGACTTCACTACCTCGGCGGGTCCGGACGGGG